>JAFGME010000241.1 GCA_016927695.1 Bacteroidales bacterium | reverse complement strand
TTGAATTGTTTTTCAACTCTTTACAATGTCAAAAAAATACATATATTGTTTAAATAATGTAATTAAATATTAAACGCTACATGTCTTTTGGCTTACTCCTGCTTTTCAAAGAGGGCCTTTTTGAACTCGCTGATGTTCTTAATAATATGTGCGTTCTTTTGGATGGAGATTTTCTGGTGATTTACCTGAAAACCGGTTAAGAAAAGGGTGACATCCGGAAAGGTTTCTGAAATTCTGTCGATTTCTGCCTGAAGCTTCTCTTCAGTAATGGGATTAACGAATGCGGTAAGGAAATGATCGATTTTCTTGATTTTATAAACTTCCTGCAGCGCCGCAAAGGGCACTGTTTCTCCAAGATAGACCACCTTTTGTCCGTGTTTTCTTAAAAGGTACTGATAAAAAAGAAGCCCCAGTTCATGGTGTTCGCCTTCAGGTAAATAAAGGAGGAAAGATTTTGAATCGGGACCCGGACTTGTCACAATACCGTTGGTGGCTACCAGTATTTTTTGCCTGAGGATATTTGAAACAAAGTGTTCCTGGGCCGGATTGATTGTGCCGATCTGCCAGAGGATGCCGATCTTTTCAAAAAACGGATAGATGATTGTTAAAACGGCCTCTTCAAAACCCAGCGACATGACTGCATTGCTGAAGATTTTTTCAAACTTGTTTTCATCTAAGTCGATCATTGCCACCACCAGGTTTTCAATCTGGCTGCCTGAATCGTTGGCATTCCCCGAAAGGTTAATGATCTTTTCGCTGATTGCCTCATCGCTCAGGTTAACGATATTGGATATCTTGATCCCGTTCCTGTTGAGAATGGAGATGTTGAGGAGCCTTTTCAGATCATCATCGTCATAATATCTGATATTGGTGCAGGTCCTTTTGGGCTCCACAAGACTGTATCTCTTTTCCCAAATCCTGATGGTGTGGGCTTTAATTCCTGTGAAAGTTTCCAGATCTTTTATCGAGTAATTTGCCATTTTTATCTTCCTGAAGAGATTAATTTCGTCAATTAAACAACGATCCACTTAAAAGGTTTAACAATTTGCCAATAAATTTAAACATTCAGGATGCTATGGTTTTTGTCATACCTTTATTGCCGAAATGGCTTATATGAACAGGACTACAGAATATTCAACCATCTGGAAGGTGAGTTTTCCCATTTTTCTCAGTCTGCTGGCACAGAATCTGATCATTGTGGTGGACACTGCTTTTCTGGGAAGGCTTGGCGAAGTGGAATTAGGAGCGGGCGCCATTGGCGGACTCCTGTATGTTTGCCTGTTTATCCTGGGATTCGGGTTGGGCACCGGGAGCCAGATCATTGTGGGCAGGAGAAACGGCGAAAAGCGTTTCATTGAAATTGGCAAAGTGGTGGACCATACATTGCTTTTGCTTGTGGTGTTTGCAATCACCCTCTTCCTTTTGATGAAATCCTTTTCGGGGCATCTGCTGCACGGGCTCATTTCATCCCACAATATCCGTGAAGCGGCAGGAACCTTTCTGGATGTCAGGGTCTGGGGCCTGCTTTTCGCCTTCATCAACATCACATTCAGGGCTTTTTACATAGGTGTAGCCAAAACAACCTACCTTATTTACAGCGCTGCAATAATGGCCATTGTCAATATCGGAATGGACTACCTGTTGATTTTCGGCAATTGGGGATTTCCCCGGATGGGGATTGCAGGTGCGGCTCTTGCTTCGGTGATGGCTGAAGCTTCCTCGGTGCTGTTTTTCGTTTTTATTACCCTTACACGGGCGGGCCTGAAAAAATACGGACTGTTCAGATTCATCAGGCCGCAGGCTGCGATCATGATCACCCTGTTTCGGGTTTCATTTTATATGATGCTGCAGTTTTTTATCTCCGTTTTCTCCTGGTTCTTGTTTTTTGTTATCATTGAACGTACAGGGGAAAGGCCTTTAGCCGTATCCAACATCATCCGGAGTATGTATATGATTTTCACCATTCCGATCTGGGCCCTTGGGGCCACGACCAACACCCTGGTTAGCAACACGCTTGGCGCCGGGCGCACCGGGAATGTGCTCCCTCTTGTTTTCAGGCTTTCTGCCATCAGCCTGGTAAGTATGCTTGCAGTGGTTGCCCTGGTGGGGATTTTCGACAAGTCAATGGTCTCTTTTTATTCAAATGACCCTCTGTTGATCCTCGAATCCGTGAATACCCTCCGGGTTGTCCTGGGAGTGTTTGTCCTTTTTTCTGTGGCCATCATTGGCTTCAATGCCGTTTCCGGAACCGCAAACACCAATATATCACTGGGCATTGAAGTTGTTTCTATTTTATTTTACCTCCTGGCAGCCTGGCTGCTGGCCATATATTTTAAATTTCCCGTGCATATCGTGTGGGTAGCCGAATATGTTTATGTGATTATTCTCGGCGTCCTTTCTTTTGTCTATCTTTGGAAAGGAAACTGGATGAAAAAAAAGATATAACGAATAAAATTTGTAATGTAAAACAACCTTTGGATTATGCACAGGCTCTCTGTTGTGATCATCACATTGAACGAGGAGGAAAACATCGGAAGGTGTATTGATTCCGTTATTCCTGTTGCAGACGAGATACTTGTGGTGGATTCTTATTCGACCGACCGGACAGAAGAAATCTGCAGGGAAAAAGGGGCCCGTTTTATGCAACATATATTTGAGGATTATGTCAGTCAGCATATATTTGCAGACAGACATGCAACCCACGACATGATCCTTTCACTCGATGCCGATGAAGCGCTTTCAATTGAACTGAGCCAGGCCATCATTGAGATGAAGGCCGGCGCTATGTCCGACGGTTATTATATGAACCGCAAAACCAATTATTGCGGTAAATGGATCAGCCATTCAGGATGGTATCCTGACAGGAAACTCAGGCTTTACAACAGAAGGAAAGGTTCCTGGGAAGGGTTGAAAATCCATGAACGTTTCATTTTACACCGGGGAGCTTCTTCCGGAACCCTGAAGGGGGATATCCTTCATTATTCGTATGGTTCTGTTTCATCCCATATCAGCCAGGCGGAGAAATTCACCACCATAACGGCACAGGTTGCTTATGAAAAAGGAAAGAAGGCCGGGCTGCTGATGATAGCCATCAAGCCTTTTTTTAAGTTTCTGAGGGATTATTTCATGAAGATGGGCTTTCTTGACGGCTACTACGGCTTTGTAATCTGCCGTATCTCTGCTTTTGCCACGTTTCTGAAGTATGTTAAACTGCGTGAATTAAAACGTAAAGGAATTGCCAAAAGCAGCTGACCTCACCGGAAAAAGGATCATCCTTAGCAGAACCGACAGCATCGGAGATGTTGTGCTGACTTTACCGATGGCAGGAATTCTGAAAAAACGGCATCCGGGTTGTGAAATTCTGTTTCTGGGAAAAAACTATACCCGCGAAGTGGTTTCACTGTCAGAAAACATTGACGGCATGGTAGACTGGGACCTCATTTCAGACATGGATACGGAATCTGCTGTAAAAACCATTGCCGGGTTAAACGCCGATTACATTGTTCATGTATTTCCGGACAGCGCCATTGCAAAGCTGGCCAAAAAGGCAGGGATTGCTCACCGGATCGGTGCCACAGGAAGAGGTTATCACTTTCTTTATTGCAACATGCTTGTGCCATTGTCGAGAAAAAGATCGGATCTTCATGAAGCGCAACTCAACACCATTTTACTGAAACCATTCGGCATAAGGCATATCCCTGAAATCACTGAATATCCTGCTTTGTATGGTTTAACAAAGGTGCCTCCCCCGGATGATAACCTCTCCCGGCTTATCGATCCGCGCAGGTTCAACCTGATCCTTCATCCCGGGTCAGGGGGAAGTGCACGGGAATGGGGAAGCGCTAATTTCAGAAAGCTTGCAGAACTCCTCAGTCAGAATAAGTTCAATATTTTCATCACGGGCCTGCCTTCTGAAAAGTTATTGCTTGAGCGGGAAGGGTTTTTTCACCATCTTCCGGCAACAGACCTTACCGGAAAGATGGGTCTGAGCGAACTGACAGGTTTTATAAACCGGTGCGACGGGCTTGTTGCTGCCAGCACCGGTCCGTTGCATCTCGCTGCAGCCTTAGGCAGACATGCCATCGGCATTTATCCTCCCATCCGGCCGATGCATGCGGGGAGATGGGCGCCGGTCGGAAAAAATGCAATCAGTTTCTCACTGAATAAAAAATGCAATGCATGCAGAAACACCACGGACTGTGAATGCATGCGCAATGTGAAGCCGGAGGAAATAGCTTCTTATCTTGAAAAAATTGCTTCATGAGCCTGGCGCCGGTGTACGGTTGTGGACAAGCTTTGTAAGCAAATGAACACTTTCAGCCGGATTTATGCAGGGTTTAGCTCATAATTATTTTACTACGAACCTTTTACGGTTTTTGGCACAATAGATGACATTGTTATTCACTTCATTGACACGATCATTATGCTGCTCACATATTTAAAAATATCCCTGAGGAATATACTAAAAAGAAGGGTGTTCAGCCTGATCAGCATATCGGGACTTGCCCTGGGCCTGGCCAGTTTTCTGGTGATTTACCTTTACATTTCGAATGAAACAGGATATGAAAAGTTTCATAACAGGCACAAGGATATTTACAGGGTTGTGAACGTGTATAATTTTGAGGGCGTAGGTGAGAATTCTGCCAGCTCGCCTTTCCCCCTGGCTTTTACGATGCTCGGGGAATATCCTGCCTGCATCGAAAATGCGGTAAGGATATATAACTTTCAGGCGCCGTCCATCTTCACTCAACACGGGGAACTAAGCTTTAATGAAAAAAGGTTCTTTTTTGCCGATTCAACCTATTTTCAAATCTTTGACCATGAGTTCATCCGCGGAAATCCCAACACCGCGCTGCAGGAACAGTTCAGCGTGGTCATGACCGAGTCGGCAGCCGGCAAATATTTTGGAAACGATGACCCGATGGGCAAAACGATCCGGGTTGAAGAAGCCATCAACCTGACAGTTACCGGGGTGATAAAAGATGTGCCTTCACAAACCCATATCCGGTTCGACCTTATTGCATCGCTTTCCTCCGTTAAATCTTTTTATCGTGGCAGATTGCCTTTAACCTGGGTCTGGAATCCTTGCTGGACATACCTTTTACTTAGTCCTTTCGTTGATCCCTCACAGCTTGAAGAGCAATTTCCGGAGTTCATCAGCAAATATTTCTATGATGCCGAAAAGGACAACATTTCCCTTTATCTTCAACCATTAAAGGATATCCATCTGAAATCGAAGCTGGATTATGAGATTGAGCCCAATAACTCCATATCTTCCATCTATATCTTATCATCCATTGCTGTCTTTCTCCTGCTGATATCTATCATCAATTTTGTGAATATGGCAACTGCCACGGCAGCGGTCCGGGCCCGTGAGATCGGAATAAAAAAGGTAACGGGTGCAAGACGGTCAGAGCTTATCCTGCAGTTTTTGGGTGAGTCGCTGGTCATCAGCATGATTTCCACTTTGCTGTCACTGATTATTCTTGAGCTGAGCGCTCCTGCCATCAATCGTCTGATTGGAAGCGACATATCCATAACTCAGCTGGCCAGGCCTGCAAACATTTTACTTATCACGGGGTTGTGGCTGATCACCGGCCTACTTTCAGGTCTGTATCCGGCGCTTTTTCTTTCCTCGTTCAAACCCATTTCAGTGCTGTCGGGATTTGCCAGCGTGGGTATGCGGAGCGGCCTTCCCAGAAAGATCCTTGTGGCTGCCCAGTTTTCCATCTCCATATTTCTGATCATCGGAACCTATTCCATTCACAGGCAGTTGAAATACCTCCGCAGCGCCAATCTGGGGTTCAACAGTGAAAATGTAATGATCATCCCTATCAACAACTCAAGTGTAGCCCAGGTGTATCCTGCCTTCAGGAAAGAGTTGCTCCGGCATCACGGGATACTCAGCATCACAGCCATGGATGATATTTTCGGGGTCGGCCATAACACCCACGAATTCCGTCCGGAAGGATTGCCGGAAGATCAGTGGCAGTTCTATCCCGCCCTTGTTGTGATGTATGATTTTCTCAAAACTTTCGAAATGGAGATCGTTGCCGGCCGGGATTATATCAGGGAAAACAAATCCGATCCCTTATACGGCATACTGATCAATGAGTCCATGGTGGCGCATCTCGGATGGGGAAGCCCGGAAAATGCATTGGGAAAGAAAATGAGGTCGCTGAGCGGTGATGAAAGGGTGATCGGTGTAATCAGGGATTTTCAACCCACATCCCTGCGCGAAGCCCCCGGTCCGTTCGTACTGAACATGAAGGAGACCCCGGGTGAGGTCATGTGGTTCCTGAAATATATGGCGGTAAAAATTCAAAAAGGCACTGAAAAAAGCGCTTTGAATTTCATTGAAAATAAATGGAACGATTTCACACCGGGCCGTCCGTTTGAGTATTTTTTCCTGGACGAAAAAATATCTGCACTTTACCGTGACGAGGAAAGCCTCTCCCGCTTGTCATTGATTTTCACCATTATTGTCATTTTCCTTTCCATGATGGGATTATTAGGCCTGATATCCTTTATGTCAGAACAGAAAACAAAAGAAATCGGCATCAGAAGAGTGCTGGGCGCCAGCCGGTTGCATATCATGTACAACCTTTCAAGGGAATTTCTGTGGTTGATCCTGATCGCCTCCGTTTTCGCGTGGTGTCTGGCCTACCTGGTGGTAGACAACTGGTTGTCGCATTTCGCTTACAGGGTAAGCTTAGGCTGGCAGGTCTTCTTCATCGCATCCGCAGCAGCCCTCGTACTTTCATCATTGGTTACCGGAATCCGGGCCTGGCTGGCATCAGGAGCCGATCCGGCTTCTACGCTTAAATACGAATAAAAAAAACGGTTATGGTATTAAATTATCTGAAAAGCCTTTTTCGCGTCATCGCACGGAACAAGTTCTACACCGCCCTCAACATTACCGGTCTTTCGGTCGGGATTGCAGCGGCAACCTTTATGATGTTGTATATACAGGATGAAGTTTCCTATGATCAATATCATGAAAAGCACGAAAGAATCTTCAGGATAGAGTCGGACTTCAACATCAACAACAAACACGACAAATTCGCCATTGTGCCTTTTCCGATGGGCCCGGCCATGAAAATAGAATTTCCTGAAATAGAGGAATTCGTGAGGCTGACGAATGTGGGAAACACCCTGTTCCGGTTCGGGGAGAAGGAATATTATGAAGAAAACGTATATCTCTGCGATTCAACGGTGTTTGATGTTTTTACATACCGGTTCATTCTGGGCGGTCCTGAAAAAAGCCTTACCGAGCCCAATACCATTGTCCTGACGCAAACCATTGCCAACAAATACTTTGGAAATGAAAATCCCCTGGGTGAAATAATGATTTCGGGCACCGGAAACTCGTACAAAGTGACTGCCGTCCTTGAAGATATCCCGGGGAACTCCCATCTTCGTTTCGATGCTTTGATATCAGCAGCCACCATTGCAGAAGAGACAGGGGTGGACGAATTCAACAGTCTTGAGCCGATCCGCTTCTGGAACATCGGGGTTTACACCTACCTGTTACTGAAAGAAAACTCGGACATGCAAAGCATTTATGAGAAATGGCCGGCGTTCTATGAAAAATATATGAAACCCGTGGGGGATCAGATCAATGCCAGTTTCGAACTGATGTCAACCCCGCTGATCAAGACCCATTTCAGGCAGGGTATCGGTTCCGACCTTCCTTCAGGCAATATGGCCTACATCTACATTTTTTCTGCCGTAGCCGTCTTTATCCTTCTTATTGCTGCCATCAACTATATGAACCTTGCCACAGCACGGTCGGCCAACCGGGCCAGGGAGGTGGGAATGAGAAAGGTGCTGGGCGCCCACAGGGTGCAACTGATCCGGCAGTTCCTGGGCGAATCCCTTGTAATGGCTGTATTTGCAATGATCATCGCCATTGCCGTCATAGGCCTTTTTCTTCCCGACTTTAACAACCTGGCCGGGAAATCCATCAGGCTCACTTCCATGCCGCTGATCATGGCAGAAATTGGCCTCATCGCCATATTGACCGGGCTCCTGTCGGGAAGCTATCCGGCTTTCTACCTTTCTTCCTTCGTCCCCGTGAAGGTATTGAAAGGAAAACCGGGGGCTTCAGGAAAAAAAGGCGGTTGGCTGCGACGGTTCCTCGTAGTGATACAGTTTTTCATCGCCATCGTATTCATCATTGCCACCATAGTGGTTTCAACCCAGCTTAAGTATTTGAAAAACAAAGATATGGGTTTCAATAAGAAAGACCTCGTTGTAATGGAAATACAGGATTCCGCCTTCAGAAGCAGGGTACAGACTTTTAAAAAAGAGCTTCTGCAAAATCCACATATCACTGCTGCAACCAACACCACAGGAGTCCCGGGAAACATCAACTGGATACAGGTGCTAAAAATCGAGCAGGAGGAAAAAATGGAGGATAAGGCCATCATCCTGTCACAAACCGATTATGATTTTGCCAGAACTATGGAGTTGGAATTCATGGAAGGGAGGGACTTCGATGAAAAAATGGGGACCGATGCCCTTGAAGCGGTCATCATCAATGAAACTGCTGCCCGTGAATTCAACTGGGGTAAGGAGGCTTTGGGTAAAAAAATTCACTATGGTTTTGAGCTTGACGGAACAGGCGGCCGGATTATGAAAGTGATCGGGGTGGTTAAGGATTTCCATTTCAATTCGTTGCATAACAAAGTCGAACCTTTTATTTTCTTTCTTAGTGAACGACCCAGGTTCTTCCTGAGCTGCCGCATCGATCCTGATCATAAAACGGAAGCTCTGGCCTTCATCGAAGAGAAATGGGACGGGTTCAATGCAAAAAGACCTTTCGATTTTCAGTACCTGGAACAATCCATGGATGAGATGTATAAAGCAGAGGAAAAACTTGCCAGGATATTCAGAATAGCCACAATACTCACCATTTTCATTGCACTGTTGGGATTGTTGGGTCTTTCATCCTATATCGCCGAACAAAGGACCAAGGAAATCGGTGTGAGAAAAGTACTCGGGGCTTCTGTGGGCAATATCCTCAATATGATGTACAGGGAATTCCTGATACTGATACTGATCGCCTTTGCACTCTCCATTCCCGTCGCCTGGTGGAGGCTCGACATCTGGCTGCAGGATACTTTCGTTTATCATACGCCGGTTCAGTGGACATCCTTCGTTCTGGCAGGAGCTTTGGCTCTGGTCATAGGGCTGGCCACCATCAGCTTCTATATCTTACGCGCGGCCACCGGTAATCCGGTGGATGCCATCAAATATGAATGATCGCGGATTTTAAAAAATTATATTAAAACCTGAACTCCCTGAGGGGAATGTACTCCGGTCTCTGCGGCCGGAGTATGCTTTCGTAAAGGATAAACGATTTCACTTCGGTTTCCAGCAAAACACCCGGCTGATGTCCGCCGATAGTATCCCTGAAAAATGCAGTGTTGCTCAGAAATTTGATTCTGCCAATGGTGAGGTGGGGTACAAAATTCTGGCGGTCGCGCCCGAAGCCCGCCTTCTCCGCCGCATCCATCACGTCGTTTCCAAGACGGATGAAGCCGGTGCTGCTTTCTATCCCGAACCAGATCACCCTTGGTTTGTAGGCGCTTCCGAAAAAGCCCTGGTCTTTAATTTTGACATGAAAAGGGCTGTGTTTACGGGCTACGGCTTCCAGTTCATGAATGATTCCGGGGATCAGGTCAGTGTCGGTTTCGCCGAAGAATTTGAGGGTAACATGCAGATTGTTCGGATCCACCCAGGTTATCTTTTCATTGCGCAGCGCTGTTTTCAGCCTTAGGAAAGAAGAGAGCAGGCTGTCGCCCGGGATGAATTTTACAGCGGCAAATAATCTTTTCATGCAATTTTTTTCTTTTTTTGGATGTAAATGTACACAATATTTATACTTTTGCACCCTGAACGGGGGCATTAGCTCAGTTGGCTAGAGCGTTAGACTGGCAGTCTAAAGGCCAGGGGTTCGACTCCCCTATGCTCCACGAGGACACCAAAAAGCATTGTTTTTCCCAGCCTGCACTCTGTATTTCCCTAAAAAACAGGCCCTTAAAAAAGGGTGTTTTTTACGTAAAACCAGTTTTTGCTTCACAAAAGCTTCACAGAAGGTCTGAAACTTTCCTTGAAAATTGACCTGAGATAATCGCCTACTTCTTCGTTATGTTGCGCATGGATGATGTTCATTAATAAATCCTCATCCCTGCAAAGCTGCATAAATTGAATCTGCAAATCAATAATATTGTCCACACTCCTAAAAACTATGGCAATATCAATATCACTTCCAGGGTGGTTTGTTCCTTTTGTATATAAGCCAAAAAGTAAAGCGGTTTCAATTTGAAACTTTTTACTAATTGAATCAATATATTTTTTTACAATCTTTATAACTTCGTTTTTATCCAATTTCTAAGTGTCTTTATATTTGTAATCCATGTTAGCGAATAACCTGATTTCCAATATTTTCATGTTTACGTTTCATTTTCTTTAGGGCACCCTGCAAGGCATGCAATATGAGCCGCTGTTATGGCCAGTGTTGTCATCAAAATATTAAATTCAATTCCGTTAATTCTTGTCCAATTTGATGTATTCCGTTCAATATTTTTTCAGTCTGATCGTCTGATGGTTTTTTATGTCCTTGTACATATTGCGACAATAAAGTAGGATTCATTCCAATTTTTTCTGCCAGAAACTTTGCATTCAATACTTTATAATTTTGGAAGAATTGAGAAAAGTCAATTTCAAATTTTAGATTCTCATGTGTAATTTCGTATTTATCTTCAAAATATAATTTAGCTGCCTCAAATACATTGTTTATTAATTCCGTAACGGTTTTCCCAGTTGAAAAAATTGGATAATCTTCGGAATATGCTGA
This sequence comes from Bacteroidales bacterium, assembly GCA_016927695.1. Lineage (GTDB taxonomy): Bacteria > Bacteroidota > Bacteroidia > Bacteroidales > JAFGHD01 > JAFGHD01. Next base: position 15,663 of record JAFGME010000241.1, on the reverse strand, counting down.
AAATCCAGTGCTTGTTTTTTCAACTATTATTTTTATTTTTTTCTTAAGTGTTTTCATTGCATTAGTTTTGTGGTTTAATTCCAGTATCTTTTAGAATTTTTCTTTCAGGTCCTTTTCCAACTTCCTGATTCCCATGATTTGGAAATACAATAATTCCTTCCTTTTTATCATGTTTCATTTTTATATGCGATCCTTTTTGTGAAATGGCATACCACCCATCTTTTTTTAGAACCCGATACAATTCTGAACATTTCATGTATTATTATGTCATTTATAAAATAATGCAAAGGTAAATATTTATTTACTTTTTAAGTTTTCTTTTTACGAACTGAATTTAGTCGCATTGCCCACACACGGATTGCAGCTACCCGCAGGCAGGGATTTTTCCCACTGTTAGATTTTTCTATTCAATTCAAGTCGGCCGCCAAAACCTAATTCAATGATTTTTTGAAGTGTCGAAATACGTGCTTCTTTAACGTTGTTCTCAATTTTTGAAATGCAGGATTTTGTTGTCCCAACCTTTTCTGCAAGTTGTTCTTGTGTCATTCCCATTTCTATACGAGTATCGTGAATCAGTGCTCCTATTTTGAAGGCTTTATAACCTGATTCGAGTTCGTCTCGCTCTTTTGTCCCAGGTTTGCCGTAGTTTTCTTCTGGTCAAAAAAACAGAAAACTCTATATATGTCTTTACCTTTTTGAACTCGTATTTCATATAGTCCGTCCGTGTTCTTAACGTGTTTAAGATAAGTCTCCGGAACTCTTTGCATGTCTTCAATCAAGTCAAAAGTCCAAACAATTTTTGCTTTTACTTTTTTGTTTTGCCGGCTCCCGTCCCTTCATATTTTCCTGATCAGCATTAACCCGTCCCTGATGGCCAAAAGAATGCGCTCCACCCTTTTGTCGCCGGCAACATGCTCATTGAATCTGACGATGCCGTTAGTTTCCTTCTCGTTAAGGGCTGCGGGATCGATCACTTTGCCATCCCAAAGCACATTGTCCGCTAAAATAAAACCTCCTGGTCTTACTTTGTGATATGCCCGTTCATAGTATCCGGTGTATTGTTCTTTGGCTGCGTCGATGTATACCAGGTCGAAATTATCATGCAACTCAGGGATGATGGCCAGGGCATCGCCAATGCGAATCTCCACCCTGTCAGCGATCCCTGCCCTGCTGAAATAACCGGCTGCAATGGCGGCAAACTCAGGATTCACTTCAAGGGTCACCATTTTGCCGTCATCTGCCAGCCCTTTGGAAAGACAAATTGTTGAATATCCTGTGAAAGTGCCTATTTCCAATATATAGCGGGGCCTGATCATCCGGCTGATCATTTCAAGAAACTTCCCCAGGTAAGCTCCGGCAAGCATCCTGGGATACAATGTTTTCAGGTTTGTCTCCCTCTCCAGTTCCGTCAGAAGGGCATCCGGCGCTGCGGTGTGGCGTTGCGCATATTGCAAAAGTTTTTGATCCGTCATATCTGCAGGTGTGTTTTTATCCAAAGCCGATTCCTCCTCCCAATCCAATCCTGATGGTCAGGACGGCGAGTATGGCTGCCGCAAGATAAATCCATCTGACGGAAACTTTCGACGGCAGCCCGGTTACACGAATCTGCTGAAAAGCAGGCGCATTGAAGTTTGAAAACCCCGGAACAATAATCAATATGGAGGTTGCATACAGCAATAGAAGTTCATCGGGATTGTTCGGCATATTCATTAATATCAATGCCAGGTTGCCGGCCAGCCAGGGGATCAGAAGCTGGAAAATGAAATAGAACACCCTTCTTTTGGGCTCAATTACCTTGTTTGACAAAGATGCCAGAATAACGTGCTTTGTTCCGTAATACCCGGTGATGATCAGGATCACGACCGACACGATCAGCAACACAATTTCCTCCACATCAAACACATTGCTCAGAAACAGCCATTCTGAAGTATAGATAAAACCTGTACGTGTGACCACACCGACAATGTAAGCTCCGAAAAACAAATTGAAAGAGTGGTACACAAGCCACACGAGCAGCACCTTCAGGTATTTCAGCCTTGCCCTGAGAAGCAGGTAAATCCTGTAAAAAACAAAACCCAGTATGAGGCTGACCAGCGGGCCTGTTCCAAAAATCACAATCAGCGCCGCCCTGGTGTAGAGTGTGGAATAGGTATAAAGCGGCCAGTAGATACGGTAAGAATAAAGCACCGCCGGTATATCGTAAAAAGAGGCGGTAATTATCGTAATGTATTGCCCTGCATAATGAAGAGCCAGAAAGGCCAGGATGAAGAATGCGGTTGAATTGACTGCCGTCACCAGCAGTGTGCTCCGCACCTCCTTCACACGGGTTGCTTCCCTGAACTCGCCCGCGAACATTCCCGCTACCCTGAAGGCAGCCCTTATGCCCCTGAACCTGTTTGACCAGAAAGTAAAAACACTGTTCAATGCCCTGCGCGGCATACTCCGGATGAATTCCTTCCTGTTCTGCCTCCGCTCTCTTTTGATCTCCCGGAGGACAAAACGCTGGTTTTTGCTTAGTTTCCGGCCCGGAAAGGGGTTTTTGAAAAAAGCAATCACATCTTTCCGGAATTTTTCCCTTCTGGCTTTGCGTATGCGTTCTCTCAGGGGTCTGTATTTTCTCTTCCTCTCTTTTTCCTCTGTACGTTGTCGCACCCGCTCCCGGATCCTGAACTTCAGAAAATCCGTGAAACTCCCCTTCCTTTTTTTGGATTTTGCCTGTTTGATCTCCCCGCTGCCTGTCCGGTTAATGATGAAAAGACGACTGAAAAAAAGCCTGATCCTCCTCCACCTTTCCCTACGGATTATATGTCTCAGCCTCTTTCTGTCCCGCTTCACGGATTCTTTCTCCTGCCTGAAATACTCACGCCTCCGCCGCCTCTGTTTTTTTCTTTCAGATCTGTCCATGGGATTCTTTGTAACCAAAACTTTTGTGCCGAAACAAAATTAGGCATTTTAAGCTTAAAAGGATGTTTGAAAAAAATATTCAATAAATGACATGTTTTTTTGGAAAACAGAATAATCTTCAATACTTTTGTATGCTGTATGAAATCTTTCTTGCAGAAATTATTGTAAAAAAGATTAATAGACTACTAATTAATGTCAATCTAAATTTTTTAAGTATGAGAAAGTTTACAAATGTTTTGAGTGTTCTGACTGTAATCCTTCTTACATCAGGACTGGTGCTGGCACAGGTCAATAAACCCGCCAAAGTTTATGAGCCTGTTTCCAGTTTTAAGGGGGGAAAAGTGTTTTTCCAGCCCGAAGCCACCAAAGCTGCCCTCTGGACCCAGATGACTACTTCGGGCGACGGAGCCATTGCATCCCAGGATTTTGAAGCAGCTTACGATACTTATGATTGCCGCGGAGCGGATGATTTTATCGTAAGCGGCGGCCCGTGGGACATCCGCACGGTAAAATTCCTCGGGGCATACTTCAACGGTGTCGGCCCTGCTGCCGGTTTTAACGTTGAGTTCTTCTATGATGCAGCCGGCATGCCGGGCGCTTCCATCGCCTATTACCCAAGCCTGAGTTATTTCCAGGTCGGCGGCACCACGTTCTACATTCCATTGCCCGGCCCGCTCAGCCTTCCCGACGGCACCTACTGGGTGTCCATCCAGGCCCGCCTGGATTACGCCGCAGGAGGACAGTGGGGATGGGAAACCCAGTCCGCCCCGCAGATCAACAACGAAAGGCACTGGATCAACCCGCTTGACGGCTTTGGCAACGGCGCTGTGAACTGGACCCCGGGTTCAGTTCTCTGGCCTGCACACACAGGGTTCGACCTTTGCTTCGAACTCCACAATGTTTACCTTGCTCCATTGGTCCCCAACGGAACCTGCCAGATGTTCACCAACTCGTTTGGTGCAGGGGAAGGCTGGCTCTTTGAAATGAACCTTATGACCACAGGCCAGTACAACTGGTCGCTGTGCACTAGTGATCCATGCGCAGGAAGCTACTCCGTTGGCGCTGACGGTGATTTCTACATGTATTCGGACATCAACATGACCACCCAATTGTGGTATATCGATGGCATAAACTCATGCGGCTACAATGCCTCCACCTATGGAACGGGTCAGGAAAACTGGGCTCCGCCCGCCGACGGCTACTACTACCTCTGGGTGGCCGATTATGTATCAGGCGCAGGCGCCTTTGACCTGGCATATATCGACAACGCCCTGATTCCTCCGGCCAATACCTGCGACCACGAAGTGATAATGTTTGATGATTTTGGCGACGGCTGGAACGGCGGTTATATCGACATCTATCTCAATAGTGTCCTTACCTATGGCGGTGTCACACTGGCCTCAGGCGCTGGTCCGTTAAGTTACCTCTTTGCTGCCGCTGACGGCGACATCATCGACATTGTCTGGACGGCCGGCGGGTGGCCCGAAGAGGCTTCCTACGAAGTGTATGACGGAGAAGGAAACCTGCTTGGATCCGACGGAGTTGGCGGTGTACCGCCTGTAGGACTTACAGGCCTCATCGGCAACTGCCCTCCTCCCCCCTGCTGCGATCACTCCGTGGTGATGTTTGACGACTTCGGCGACGGATGGAACGGCGGTTATATTGATATCTATCTCAATGGCGTCCTTACCTATGGCGGAGTAACACTGGCCACAGGCTTTGGACCGGAAACTTACCTCTTCAATGCCTGTGTGGGCGATATCATCGACATCGTATGGACTGCCGGCGGATGGCCAGAAGAGGCTTCCTACGAAGTGTATGACGGAGCAGGAAACCTGCTTGGTTCTGACGGCGTAGGCGGCGTTCCCCCGGTCGGTCTCAGCGGCCTTATCGGCAATTGCGGCTCCGGTCCTGCCGGTTGTGAAAACACCTCTATGTATCCCGGAGCTCCGGTTGTTGTAGATGCAACAGGATTGCTCACTACAATCACAAACTGTAATTATGCCGGTGAGTATGCACAACTCACCAATATTCAGGTTGGCAACTATGAATTTACCATGCAGGATCTCGGAACAGGGACATACATCACCCTTACCGACGGCCCGCCGACAGGCGCCAATATCCTTGCTTACGGCCCCTCGCCGCTGCAATATACAACAACATCCACAGCCGACCTTTACATCCATTTCAACCTGGATGCAAGCTGCGGAACAGACTTCGCATGCCACATAACCACTGCTCAATTGCTGCCCTCAGGCTGTGAAAACACTACTCAGTATCCATCCGGAACAATTACCGTTGACCCGACAGGCCTGCTGACAACCATCTCCGGATGTAACTATGCCGGTGAATATGCACATGTCACAGGCATAACGCTGGGTGAAACATACGAATTTACAATGGAAGATTTAGGCTCAGGCACATTCATCACCGTTACCGACGGCCCGCCCACAGGAGCCAATTTCCTGGCCAGCGGAGTTTCTCCCATATCCTGGACTGCCACTTACACCGGCGACGTTTATGTTCACTTTAGCCTGAACAGCAATTGTGATGTTGATGGAAGTTGCCATGATACATACGTACAGTGCACAAGCTGCGGAGGCGTTACACCCCCCAATGATGATTGTGTAAATGCAGAAGCAGTTGTCTGCAACGATGTTAAAACAGGCAGCACTGCCACCGCTACCTTTGATGGCACACCTTTATGCGGCACAAGCAACACCGCTCCCGGCGTGTGGTATGTGTTTACCGGTATCGGTGAAACCGTTATTGCCGACCTGCAGGGCTCGTTATATGACACCAAACTCACCGTGTATGAAGGCGATTGCGCCAACCTCGTTTGCGTATGGGGCAACGACGACTACTACGGATTGCAGTCAAGGGTTGACTGGTACTCCGAAGCGGGCGTCAATTATTACATTCTCGTACATGGTTATAGTTCATCCACAGGTGACTATACCCTCAATATCACCTGCACCCCGGCTGCCGCCACTACCTGGACCGGCGGTTATGGAGACAATGTATTCACAAATGCCATAAACTGGACCGACGGTGTTCCGGGAACTTACACCGATGCTTCTATCCCCGGAGGTTTAGGAAGCTATCCTACTGTTGGCAGGGTCAATGTTTGCAACGATATCTACATTGGTTCGGATGCAATTGCTACTGCTACCCTCCTCGACAATGGCCTGCTTACCGTTTATGGAACAGCCACTGTTGACAGGTATTACGGCGCTCCGACATGGCACCTGGTATCCTCGCCGATATCCAACGGCCTTGCCGGCATGTACACGGGAATGTACCTGCAATGGTATGACGAATATGCAAATGCATGGAACGACATCATCCCGGTTACCGATCCTCTGATCCCCGTTCTGGGTTATGCCCTCTGGGTGGATGCACCGTGGACAGCATCCTATGTTGGCAACCTGAATACCGGAACGCAGGGTCTGCCCATCATGGCAGCAGGACCGGATCCTTACCACTGGAACCTCTTTGGTAACCCATACCCTTCAGGACTCAACTGGGATCTCGTATGGCCGGCCAACCCGCAGATCGCAGGCGCTGTTTACTACCTTGATGCAGCCACAGGCAACTATCTGTCATATAACGGCGGAATGGGCGGCGGATCACAGTATGTTCCCCCGATGCAGGGCTTCTTCGTAAGCGGCCTGGCCGACGGCGCTCCTTTTGTGCTGGATAACTCCATGAGGACACACGCAGGTGGCAACCTGTATTATAAATCAGAATTCAGCAACATGATTGTGCTGAAGGCCGAAGGCAACGGTTACACCGACAAGGCGTACCTCAGATTCGACGAATCGGCTACCGATAATTTCGACAGCCAGTATGATGCATACAAGCTCTTTAGCTGGTCGAATGATCTGTTACCGCAGTTCTACACAACCGGTGGCGACAAGCTCTCCATCAACGTTCTGCCCGAAACAGAAACTGTTCCGGCCGGATTCAAAGCAGGCGTTTCAGGTACATACACCATCAGCATCGACGAAATGGAAGGCATCAGTGAAGTGATCCTCGAAGACCTCTTCACGGGCACATTCACCAACCTGTCCGAAGGTGCTTATACTTTTAACTACAACGCCGGCGATGTTGAAGCAAGGTTCGTCCTGCACTTCGGACCTCTCGCAGTACCGGAGTTCGCCAATGTCGGCTTTAACATCTTCTCCTCAGGTAAAGATGTTTACGTCTATGTTCCGGAGAACACCAAAGGCAACATCGTGATTTACAATGCCCTCGGACAGATCGTAAAAACAGCAGCCGTCAACTCCCCGGTCAACACGATCAGGCTTGAGAACACTGCAACTTACATTGTAAGGGTATTGAGCGATGAAATGGTTGTAACTAAAAAAGTTTACATCGAATAGTATCTTATCATCCCCGCTGTTTATCTTCCCCCGCTTTTTGGGGGAAGATAAACCAGGGGAAAAAGGATAAATAAAAATGATAAACAATAAAAAAAAATAACAATATGAAAAAAGCAATCAGGTTTTTAATAGTTACAGCGTTCCTTCTGGCAGCTCCTGTTATTATGATGGCCCAGACACCTCCTCATCCGAATGGCGGAAATGCTCCGGGCTCAGGAAACACACCGGTGGGCGGAGGTTCTCCCATTGACGGCGGATTAAGCATAATGCTCATTTTGGGCGCTGCTTACGGGGCGAAAAAAGTTTACAAACTGAAAAAGTAAACTTTATGATTACTCCGGTTCTTACCGGACAATTGTCTTAAAACCCAAAGGCTGCTTCATAAGGAGGCAGCCTTTTTTTATTTTTACCTCATTATTATTGTTCTTTATGGATTATTCCCGCATTACTTCCCCTGCCCTTTTGATTGACAGCCGTAAAGCCAAAAGAAACATCCGCAATATGGCTGTAAAAGCCGAAAAGGCAGGTGTGGACTTCAGGCCCCACTTTAAAACACATCAGTCGGCAGAGATCGGTAACTGGTTCAGGGAATCAGGGGTAAATAAAATCACCGTGTCTTCTGTGATGATGGCTGAATACTTCCAACACCATGGCTGGGACAACATCACAATAGCTTTTCCCGTCAACCACAGGGAAATCAACAGGATTAATGCCCTGGCGGAAAAGTGTGACCTGAACCTGCTGATCGATTCGGCAGATACAGGCGCTTTTATCTCTGAAAATCTGAAATGCAGGGCAGGAGTATTCATTGAAGCACACTCCGGATATTTCCGCTCAGGTGTGTACGCAAAAGATTACGATACTGTGGATGAGATCATCTCCTCTGTTGAAGGAAATGACAACATCCGGTTTATGGGGTTTCTCACTCATAACGGTCAAACCTACAAAGCCTCCGGAGAAAAACAAATCCGGGATTTACACAGCCATTCATTGAAACTCATGAATGATCTCAGGGAAAGATATTCCAGATACTTTGAAAACATCATCATCTCCATTGGCGATACTCCATCATGCAGCATAAATATAAAATTTGAAGGGGTGAATGAGATAAGGCCGGGCAATTTTGTGTTCTATGACCTGATGCAGGAGCAGCTTGGCAGCTGTCAAACGGATGATATCGCCATTGCTCTTGCCGCTCCTGTGGTAACAGTGAACAGGAAAAGAAATGAGGTGGTAATCTACGGCGGGGCCGTTCATCTTTCCAAAGAGTACATTGTGAATGACAAAGGGGAAGCCACATTCGGTATGGCAGTGCAGTTACTTGACAACAGATGGGAGCCATTTCCCGGCGGCCGCGTCATTCTGATCTCTCTCTCACAGGCGCACGGGGTGTTGAAGTTCCCGGATGAGATTCCGGACAATATCAGGCCGGGCAGCCTCATCGGCATCCTCCCTGTGCATTCATGCCTCACCACCCATCTTATGAAATCTTTTATCAGCCTCGAAAACCAAAATATTTCCTGCTTTCGGGGAAATTATACTGCTTCTTATTAAAAATGCAAAGCGTTTTTATTTGAAACGAAAATGAATTACATTTGTAAAAAAAATCATGTTCCGTTTATTGCACCGGTTTTTTTGTCTGCTTTTGATCGCAACGATGTTTTTACTGTTTGCTTCATGCCGGCAGAACAATGCCTACCACTATCTTAAAAATGGGAACGCCCTGATTAAGCTTGGAAATTACCACGGAGCCATTGAGCAATACTCACAGTCTATCAGCATCAAAAATGATCTCACAGAAGCGTACTACGGACGCGCCATCTGCCACAGTAAACTTAATATGTATGAGAAGGCGCTTCAGGACTATAACAAAGTGCTTGCATTAGAGCCACAAAACCTTAACGCCCTTTTCAACAGGGCTTATTACATCAAAGAAAACACCGGCGATTATAAGGGTGCGGCAGAAGACTATGCCCTGTTTATCTCCCTGAATAAAGAGGGCGATAATGCGTATGCATACAACAACATGGGATTTGCAAAATACAAATGCGGCCGCATTTTGGAAGGCTTAGAGGACATCAACAGGTCGATTGCCATGAATCCGCAAAATGCATACGCCTTCCGCAACAAAGGGCTTATCCTGATGGAAACCGACAGCGCAGATGCCGCATGCCAAAACCTGAAAAAGGCTTATGAGTTAGGCTATAAAAACGATTCAGACACCAAAACAGAAGAGATTTATATTAAAAACTGCAAGTAAGTGCCCCATTCCTTAATATGGCACCTGTGTACCTGATCCTGTGTTGTACTCCCAAACTTCTATTTTATCACCGTTATTTACCTGCCCGTCCATATTAAAATCGCCGCTCTGATATCCATCCAATCCTGCCTGAGGCACCCATACATCGTTTTTATCCCCGTTATTGGTTTGGCCGTTGCCATCGCCGTCACCACCGGTCATGGCCCAGATACCCTGAACCACTTCCTTATGGCCCAACACCCCTCCTGTTGCTTTTCCTGATCCAACGGTAAAGTCCCAGCTATAAACGCCGGCAATTTCAATCATCCCGGATGACGACATCACCGCGAGGTGGTTTCTGTGATAAACCACAATGTAAAGCGAATCCTTAATGTTTTCAATAAAAAAAGGATTTCCAAGCGATTGATGATCCGCCAGGTATCCATCCTTATTAAGAAATGATGCCTTTCTTGCAATGACACTGCCCGAATCTGCAAGGGAAATATCCGGGGCATCCCTGAGCTCAATCAAAACCCAGTCTGTTATGTCAAGAGACGGAATTCCGGTCACTGCTTCCGGGCCGTTGTAATTCCAGGGATTCACAGAAAAAGGCTGTGTAAGGGGAAGATCAGGGTTCAAAGCCGTACTCATAGCGCTTATCTGGAAGGGACCCTCTAAAAACACCCGTACCTGTATCATGAACTCTTCCAATAACAGGTTTTGCCCGTTTCCGTTTGTTCCTGGTGAGCCCTTATCACCTGAGGTGCCCGAAAAAGTAAGCTCCCTTTCCTGTGCAGTGATCCAGTTCTGGCCTATATTGTTATCCTCATCAACACCGGCAATAAAAATCATTGATGCTCCTGTCGGATCAGGCCAGGTCACTCCACCGTCATATTCCACCCTGTCCACCTCGGTGTATCCATCCGGCTTCAGCAATATAATTTCATCCGCGCCATTCGACAGGTAAAAATTAATGTACTGATAGTCGCATTGATAATTGCCATTCACTGCAGTATCCGCGTTGTTGCCCAAGGTGGCAAACCCTCCGGCAGGCACTACCAGCGTAGTGTTGATCTGATGAATATCATAATCATTATCCTTGATATACCACCCGTTCAGATCGATTCCCTGACCGGTCGGGTTGAAAATCTCAAACCACTCGCCATCTGAGTCAAACACATTGTTTGGATTCTGCATTATCTCAGCAATGATAAGTCTTTCCGGTACAGGGGGCTGGTTATTGGCTTCAATCTCAAGCCGGCATATCACCGGAAGATGGTCAGACATAAGGTACAAAGCCTGGACCACTGAATCGGGAAGGTTTGGATTTACCGGCGGATCAACAAGAGCTTTATTCAGGTGATTGCCGTCATTGCCAAAGGCCATGCAGCTTCCCGGCATATATTTCATCTTGTTGGCCCCGCTGGCAACGTCATCCGAGAAAAGAATAAAATCAAACCTGTCGTCAAGGCCTCCGTCAGCACCTCCGCCGAACACTGAAGTCCTGGTGCTTTGTGTGTGGTATAACCGGTATGTATAGCTATTGTGCCAGTTACCGGCCGGGAGCGGATCATTCAGGGCATACACCCCATAGTTTACCAAAGTGTCATAAGCAGGCTCTCCGCTGTAATACAGGTTAAGGTCGCCTCCAAAAAAGATGTTCTCTGCTGTGGGAAGGTTGTCCACCCGTTCCCTGAACTTCCTCACTTCGTACAGCCTTTGCTGCTCATCAGGGGGTTGCGAACCGGCTTTCAGGTGGGCTGAATAGAAATACAAAAATATAGTGTCTCCCAATGCAAGATCCGTTGAATTGTAGTAAAGTACGTATTCGTTGATGTACCTTAAACCGGTTTGAATTATATATTGCGAATAAAGGGTAAATTTGGAAGAATTATAAAAAAGCATATTGTCCGAATCAGGCCCGTTGGTAAACAGGGCTTTTGAATAATGATCAGCCCCATAAACGTTGAGGGATTGGCTAAGAATAATATTGGCGCCCTCGTTGTCAACAAGCTCGTTAACCACCAGGATGTCGGCCTGAAGGTAACTGTTAATGGTACGAAGACGGGCTTCGCGTCCCGGATCGCCCTCAGGAAAACTCAGCAGATTATAATACAAAACCAATACGGTATCTTTCTGAGCATTTGCCCCGGCGCTGAAAAAAAGTACCGGGAACAGGAAAACCAATAAATAACTGCGCATTATACTGTCCGTTGAAAGAAGAGCAAAAATAACGATTTTTTGTGAGATATAATAACACTGTTCCGGGTCTGGCTCTATGGAACAAAATGTTTACAAGGTAACCAGAACGCTCCAGGCGGCTATCCGGCTGCAGGTTTTGATATACAGGGCCTTTAATGCACAGAAAGAAGCTTCAGCTTACCTTCATCGTCAAACTTCAGTATATCAAAGTAATAAGTTTTCCCTTCCCTTTTATAAATAAGGGTTCGCGAGGAAAGTTCACGGTAAAGAATGAAACCGTTTTTTTCAATTTCTTCCCTGAGATATTTATTTCCTTTTTCTAATTCTTTCATGATTCAAATATAGTTAAATTCATGATTTCTTAAAGCAAAATTAACACAGTTTGTGAAGATACCAAATAGTTTTGCATCATCGTTTCCCTCCAGACAGGTCCATCATACATGCCGTTGCCCTGAAAAGCAACGGCATTCATTTATAACCCGGTTTTCTATTTTCCTTTTAGAATGACTCCTTCATTCTTCCTGCCATCAATGATGATGGTCAAAGGCACATGAAATCTTACATGGCGAACATAATCATCTTCGTAAACCGCTTCCTGAGAGTTAAGATATTCCACATCATAAAAACCATCGTTAATATAAGGATTAATGGTGAAGTACCCCACCCTGAAGGAAGTCAGATTCTGAAAGAAGTGGGTTCCCTGGCTTGGGTCAATCCTGTAATCTTCCAGCCCCGACTCAATGATGACCCTGGCCGCCGATATCTGCGGCCATTTGACAGGAATTCCAAGCCAGGGATCGGTGGACCCCCATCGCCCGGGCCCTATAAGCACATAATTCTCCTTCATGGACACGAACTGCTGGTTCAATTTGTGCACCTGTTCTCCGATGAAAGGGCTTTTGGCAGGATTGAACGCATCCGGTTTCACGTAAATCACATCTCTCACATTCTCAATATATCCATTGCCCAATGCGTGATGGCATATTATTATTGTATCCTCCCTGTTTATCCCTTCAAGATCGACCTCTATCAGCTCTTTGTTGTTGACAATGGGACGTATCTGCAAGAGGTTAAATACGCCAATGCCTCCGGGTTTTGTAGGAAGATTGACAGCAAACTCAATCTCCACCGGTTTTTTCATCTCCCTTTCCCCTATGCGGAGGCTTACATCAACCAGTTCGGCCAATGGAAACACATCATGCTGAAGTACGTGTGCGAACGTGATAATTTTTCTCCCTTCATGCGCAACACCATCCCTGATCACATTGTTTCTGAAATCCCAGGTGGAAGCGATATACTTTAACGACCCATCCTTTTCGGCTTCATTTACTTTCAATTTCAGCAGGTTACTGCCATCATCCAGGGAAGGTTTGAACGAGTCGGGTATAAGGTTGAGGGCAAAAAAATATTTCTGTGTTTCACGCACTGCCGTGCCGGTGTCGGATAGCTGAATCACCTTTTTGGGATATTTGGGAGAAAAACGCAGGCTGATGCCGCCGTCCACGATATGCTTTCCCAAACCCAACGCAATTATGGCAATCCCATCTTCCGGCTTTTCCGGTTCCACAGGATAAAAATTAATGGAACGGGCTACCCCTGAAATGGTCGGGTAAAACCGGTTGCCGTATTTATAACCACACACTTCCTGCAGCACGATGGCCATCTTTTCTTCATCAATCACATTCAGGGTTGCAGCCATGTATGCTTTGCTGTCGGCAAAAAAGGCAGATGCATATACACTTTTGATCGCATCGCTCAATGATTCCATCATCAGCCTTTCGTCATCAGGCACATTCGGAATCATATAGGTAGAGTAGATGCCGGCAAAAGGCTGGTAATACGAATCTTCCAGAAGGCTTGACGACCTGATGGCGATAGGATTCTGTATCACCGACAAAAAAGTGTACAGGTCCTCATGTATCCTGAAGGGGAGCCTCGCCTTAATAAAATGATCCAGGATTTCCTGATCGGTGATGTTTTCAGTAAGGGCAATTTTATACAGGTCGTTCTGCTCCATGAACTCATCGAAAACATCGGTGCAAAGCACCACGGTACGGGGAATGGTGACAATGACATCCTCATATTTGTCGAGCATATTATTCCTTTTGATCAGAGAATCCAGGAATGCCAGCCCCCTGGCTTTTCCCCCTATCGATCCGTTCCCGATCCTTGTAAATGTAAGATACTCGTCAAAGCTTTCCCTGTAAAACTCAGCGATCACACCTCTGGCTTTGTTCAGCCTGAAACTGGCAATCGCATCAAAAACAAATCGCCTTATTTCATCCAGGCTTTCAAAATCCTCAAACCTCAGGTCGCGGATCAGGTCAGCCAGGGGAAACAGAGCCCTTGCCCTCATCCACTTGGAAAAATGATTCCGGGTAATGTGATATTTCAGCGTTTCATCCGGTATCTGGAATAAAAGCTCCTGTAAGGATTTAAGATCGGATGCCCGCATGATTTCATGGTTTGTTTCGGGTTCAACAAATACGAAGTCGCCGAAAGCAAAATATTCCTTAATGAACTCCCTCAATTCAATGGAAAGGGTCTTCGAATGTTTATTGATAAAACCCACCCTGATCTTTTTGGCCAGCCTCTCACTCCCCGCATCCGACGATTGCAATAAGATGGGCATGAAAATATCATCTTCTTTCACGTTCCTGCAAAGCCTGATGCCCGCGTATCTGTCGGTCTTCCCTTCCCTTTTGTATTCCAGGTCGGTAATTATTCCCAACATGTTATGCTTGTACTTGTTATAAAAACCGATGGCATCTTCATAGTTGGTGGCAAGAAGTATCTTGGGCCTTCCCCGCATCCGCATCATTTTCTGGTGCTCATTTAACCCTTCGGTCATAAATTTAAGCGACTGCTTAAAAATGATCTTATAAATGTTCGGCAGATAGCTTGAATAAAAGCGGATTGAGTCTTCCACAAGCAGAATGGTCTGAACACCCACCCCCATCACATCATGCTCCACATTCATTTTGTCCTCAATAAGCTTGATGATGGCAAGCAAAATATCAGCATTACCTAACCAACTGAAAATATAATCAATAACGGTCATGTCTTCCTGATCCACTTTGATGGTGACTTCCCTTGAAAAAGGGGTAAGCACCACAATGGGTTTCCTGGGGAAGTTTTTCTTTATCTGCCTTGCAAGTTCAAATGTGTCGGTTTCTTCAGCGCTGAGCATGGTTATGATCAGGTCTATGCTCTCTTCCCTGAGTTTGTGTAAAGCCTCCTCCTCGTTGCTTACCAGTATGAATTGTGGAGGGTATCTCAGGTTCAATGAAACATATTCGTTGAATATCTGTTCATCAATCCTGCCATCATCCTCAAGCATAAAGGCATCGTAAGCGCTTGATATCAAAAGAACATGATATATCCTCTTCCGCATGAGGGTGCTGAACGAGGTATCATTGAAATAATGCTTCTTTGTAAGGACCTGATTTTGCCGTACTGTCATGATATCAAAATAAGATATGCAAAAGAAAAAAACCGAATCCCCGCATTGCCCTGCTAATTGGTTTTGTTTTTAAACCGGATCTCTGATAACTCATGGTTAGCCTGGATGATTTTATCCTTCAATCCCGCTTTAAAACCAATCATTTTCTGATGCAGCTCCCGATCGCCTGTGGCCAGTATCTGCAAAGCAAGAATAGCTGCATTCTGGGCTGCATCCACACCTACGGTTGCCACAGGTATCCCCGGAGGCATCTGAACAATAGACAAAAGGGCATCAAGGCCGTCAAAAGATACCTTCACCGGTACGCCTATCACCGGCAAGGGGGTCATGGCTGCAATAACACCCGGGAGATGGGCCGACATCCCGGCTGCAGCAATAATGACCCTGATCCCCCTTTGCATGGCGGATTTAGCGAACTCCTCAACTTTTTCAGGGGTTCTGTGGGCTGATAAAGCATTTACCTCGAAGGG
>JAFGME010000240.1 GCA_016927695.1 Bacteroidales bacterium | reverse complement strand
TACATGCTGCAGTGAACATAACGGCCAAACATAAGATTTGGGTCATAAGTGTTAAAGGATGGACCATGAGTGTTAGTATTTAACCTCCTCTGTATTATACATTTATACATGATCATCAATTATTCTTTAAATAGGAGGTCATCATGAAAAAAAATTTACAAATCAAAGTTCTGCTTTCTGTATTGATTTTGTTCTTCAGTGTCGGAAAGCCATCATTAGCCCAGACAAACTGGGTAAAATACCAAGGGAATCCTATTTGGACAGGAGAACCGGGCTCATGGTATGAAGACATAGTAGTCTCGGTAGTAACCTATGAGGAAAACACTTTTAAAATGTGGTTTTCTGCAAGCGAACATGCGTGGAACGCAAGTGCAGGTCACTCTATCGGTTATGCCGAATCTGATGACGGGCTGGAGTGGGAAGTCCATGAAGATCCAGTGATTCCGGTTGGGCCTGACGGATCCTGGTATAAAAGTAAGTGGCCAGGCACTGTCCTGCGAATAGATGACACACTAAAAATGTGGTACGGAGCTTCGGCAGATGCTTTCAATTATCATTTTTCAATGGGATATGCCTGGTCGGTTGAAGAACATGTCTGGAACATTGATACGGTTCCTTTACTTGGACCCGGTGCACCCGGGAGCTGGGACGATAGTGGGGCTCACCATCCAAAAGTGTATTTTGACGGTTCAACTTATCATATGTGGTACAATGGATTCACAGGAGGAGCATTTGGCCCCGACCAGATCGGTTACGCTTCTTCGCCGGATGGCATACACTGGGAAAAAGATACGCTTCATAACCCGGTATTTCCACTCCAGCCTGGTACCTTTTATTCAGTATGGGTATGGACGGGTACCGTTCTAGTTCAGGATGGGGAATACCAGATGTGGTTTAGAGCTTATGACGGGCAGCTGATAAGATTCGGGTATGCTACTTCATTTGATGGGATAAACTGGGAACCAGGAAATAATAACCAGCCTGTTCTTACTTCGGGTCCGGAATTATGGGAAAACTGGGATATATTCTTCCCGAGTGTTATGTGGCATGATGGTCATTATAAAATGTGGTACACAGGTCAATGTTATGGTTGTGACTTTAAGCTTGGCTATGCTACCAGTGATTCTTTGGGCACTTTTATTGAAAACATCCCAACCCTGGAATTTAAATACGAGGTTAGTCCAAATCCCTTCCTTGATAGATTGTTTATATCATTCTCCTTGCCACAGTATTCACATGTTGAATTGCATATTTACAATCTCCCCGGTGAACCTGTGAAAACCCTGTTTGATGGGAACCTCAATGCAGGTGAACACCAAATGGAGTTCGATTGTGCTTTACTGCCAACGGGGATATATTTCTGTTCGCTGAAAACCAATTTAGAATGTCCGCGGCAAACGATCAAAATTATCAAGCTTTAAATAAGTCTATCATTAAGGACTAAAAATCAAAGATCATGAAATCAATGATTGCATTTCTTGTTTTATTCCTTTTGGTGTTTGAAGGAATTTTAGCGCAGGATTCCCGGAAGCCGAATACCGATAAAATACTGGTTAGGATTTTCGTTGATAAAACCGGGGATTTAAACCCACTGGATAACATCCTCATAGAAACAGTCAACAGGGTAATCAATGAATATGCTGATGTCATTATATACCATGATGATCTGGCACTCATTAATAACCGGGGCTTTAAATATGAAATCCTTGATTATTGTCATCGTGAGTTCCTGGTTGACCCCGAATACCATACGTATGAAGAAATGCTGGATGTGATGAATGATTTTGCGAATGATTATCCTGAAATTTCATTGCTTGACACGTTGGGAACAAGCCAGGAAATGGATTTGTATATCCTGTCATTAAAGATATCAGACAATCCTGCAATGGAAGAAGACGAACCGGCTGTTTTATATGACGGCCTGCATCATGCCCGGGAACCGGTGAGCACGGAAACCTGTCTTGTTATTATTGACTACCTGTTAAGTAACTACGAAACTGATCCGGTTGTTGAAGAATGGATCAATAATACCGAAATATTCATCATACCCATGCTCAATCCGGATGGGTGGAAGTACATTGTGGATGATTCGCTTGGGGATCCCTGGTGGAGAAAAAACCTTCGGGATAACGACTCAAGCGGAAATTTTGATCCCCTGTTTGATGGAGTGGACCTGAACAGAAATTATGATCATTGCTGGAGCAATGGCATTTCTGATCCATCCGACTGGCTTTACCGTGGATCGGCACCATTTTCTGAAAATGAGACCAAAGCAAAGAGGGATCTTGCCCTGGAACAGAAATTTGTCATGTCAATCACATACCACACCTACTCTGAAATGGTTTTTTATCCCCATAGCATGTATGGCATTCCAAATCCCGATCAGGAACTTTACACTGAACTGGCAACACATCTTGGCTCACTTATTCCAAGATTTAATGGAATGGGCACGTATTTGCCATTGGCAACTGTTTGTGAAGACGGATCTAGTAACTGCTGGATGTATTATACCCAGGGGACACTTGAGTTCACTGTTGAGGAAGCACACATGTTCATACCTCCCGGGGAGGACGCCCTGTCCATAGCTAATGATAACCTGCAGGGAGCCCTGTTTTTGCTGGACAGGATTAAAGGCCCGGGAATTACCGGATATATCACCGATGCGGGGAGTGGAAATCCACTGGAAGCCGTTGTAAAAATTTTTGAACTTGACGATACATTAATTACTCCACGCACCAGTGACGAAATGTATGGAAGGTATACACGGTTGCTTCTTCCGGGTACCTATACTGTTGAAGTCTCAAAAACAGGTTATCAAACGGATACGGTATCGAACGTGACAGTCGGAGATGAAAACATAACTGTGCTTGACATACAACTACAATCTACAGCCAATACGGAAGAGTACCTTGCATCCGGTTCCGGCAACCTTATATTATTCCCTGCTACACCCAATCCATTTTCAGGTTCTACAAAACTTCGATTTCAAATTACCCATCAGGGAAATGTGGAATGTAATCTATACAATTTTACAGGAGCGGTGGTCTGTCAGTTACTTAATGAAGACAAACTACCCGGAATTCATGAATTTGAAATTGAAGGAAGGGATCTGAAACCGGGTATTTATTTCTGCACATTAAAAACAAACAACGGTATACAAACGAAAAAAATTATAAAATTTTAAAATAGTCTTCAGTCTATAGGCAACAATTTTTTCTAAAAAGACTGACGACTGAGGACTGCAGGTTGCCTACTCAAAAAGGAGGTCATCATGAAAAACTTAACACTTTTAATCATCGTAACGCTGTTCATACAAATAACAGCCATTTCTCAAACATCGTGCCTCCCCGAAGGTATCACCTTCAACACCCAGGCGCAGATTGACAGTTTTCAGATTAATTATCCGGGTTGCATTGAAATTGAAGGCGATGTCGCCATCAATGGAGGAGACATCAACAACCTTCAGGGTTTGGATGTTCTCTCTGCCATCGGAGGAGAACTTTTGATTTTTGAAAATAATAACCTGACCAGCCTGTTGGGATTGGAGGGATTGACCTCAATCGAGGCAGACCTTAAGATTGGGGATAACGCTGTCCTGACCAGCCTGTCGGGATTGGACAACCTGGTATCAGTTGGGGGCGGTTTATACATTGGATTTACATATGCATCTGGGATCTGGTATACTGTCGGTAATCCATCATTACAAAATCTTTCCGGATTAGAGAATCTGACCTCCATTGGAGAAGACCTTGTGATTCTTGCTAATGAATCCCTGTCAAGCCTGACAGGGCTGGAGGGTTTGACTTCAATAAGCGGAAATTTAAATATCGGATACTCGCCCGGGTGTGATGGTGGAAATCCCAACCTGACGAGCCTCACCGGGCTGGACAATGTGACCTCCATAGGAGGATACCTTGTGATTGCGGGTAACACTGCCCTAACCAACCTGACGGGGCTGAACAAACTGACTTCCATCGGGGGTGGTCTTGGTATTCATGGTAATTATGAATTAATCAGCCTGACGGGGCTGGAGGGTTTGACTTCAATAAACGGAGATTTAACTATCGGAGGCTGTGCTGGCTGGAGTTATGGTGGGAACCCCAACCTGACGAGCCTTACTGGGCTGGACAATGTGACCTCCATAGGGGGGTCGCTTGGTATTCATTGTAATGATGCATTAATCAGCCTAACGGGGCTGGAGGGTTTGACCTCCATTGGAGAAGACCTTGTGATTCTTGCTAATGAATCCCTGTCAAGCCTGACAGGAATAGACAACGTTGGGTCTAATACAATCGAAGACCTAGATATTTCATATAATATCTCATTATCCACCTGTGAAGTCGAAAGTGTATGTGCTTATCTGGCAAGTCCAAATGGAGAAATAACTATCTATGATAATGCAGTTGGATGCAACAGCCCTGAAGAAGTACTGGAAAATTGTCACAGTTGCTTACCTGAAGGGATCATCTTCACTACCCAGGCTCAGATTGAAAGTTTTCAGATCAATTATCCGGGGTGTTCAATTATTGAGGGAGATGTAATAATCCAGGGAGATGATATTACAAGTCTCAGCGGATTAAGTGTTTTAACCTCCATTGATGGAGACCTTTCGATTGTTGAAAACGATATTCTAAATAGCCTTGTGGGATTAGAGGGGGTGACTTCCATCGGGGGAAGTCTTTGGGTTGGTAGCAATAACTATGCACTGACAAACCTGACGGGATTGGATAATATAACCTCAATAGGGGGTGATTTAAAGATTGCGGGTTTGAATACCGGTAACACTTACCTGACCAGCCTGACAGGACTGGAAGGAGTAATTTCGGTAGGGGGAGACATTGAAATTTATAACAACCCATTTCTTACCAGTTTAACAGGATTAGCAGGATTGACCTCTATCGGGGGAGACCTTGGGATAATTGGTAACTCTGCCCTGAATAGCCTGGCGGGATTGGAAAATCTGACTTCTATTGGTGGAATGCTTCAAATAGAAGGAAATGAATCAATGTCAAACTTATTTGGATTGCATAATATTGAACCGGGAACCATAAATGATTTGATCATCGTAAACAATTTTTCCCTGTCAGAATGTGATATTCAGAACATTTGCGAATATTTGACCAGCCCCGGTGCCAATCTTCAAATATATAATAATGCCCCCGGCTGCAACAGTTCTGAAGAAATACTGGAAAATTGTGAAAATCATTGCTTTCCCGAAGGGATCACCTTTACCACACAGGCTCAGATAGATAGTTTCATGATCAATTATGGATCATGCAGTTGGATTGAAGGGGATCTTACTATCAACGGAGAGGATATTTCAGATTTAAGCGGTTTGGATTTGATCACATACATTGATGGAAGTGTCACAATCGGTACTATCACAGGAAATGCAAATCCGCAATTGACTAGTCTGTCTGGTTTGAATAATCTGGTTGCCATCGGGAGTAACCTGAAAATATACAGCAATCAAGCCCTTACCAGTCTTGAAGGATTAGATAACTTGGGATCCGTATTTGGTTATCTAAATATCGGTGACGCATCTTTAAATGCCGGCAATCCCGCCCTTTCAAGTTTGTCGGGGCTCGAAGGTTTGAATTATCTTGGTGGTTCGCTTAAGTTCTCGGGCAATGGGAGTCTTACCAGCCTGACAGCATTGAGCGGATTAAATGTTATCGGGGGTCAATTGCGAATTAAGGACAATGCTAGCCTCACCAGCCTTACAGGCCTGGAAAATATTAATGCTGGCTCGATTAGCTACTTGCAAATCATATATAATGATCTGCTTCATGAATGCGAAGTTCAAAGCGTTTGCGATTACCTGGCTGCACCCAATGGCAATATTGATATCTATGATAATGCTCCCGGCTGCAACAGCCCGGAAGAAGTTCAGGAAGCGTGTAATGCAATAACCTCGATTCCAATATTTAAACCAGTTAAAGTTTTTTCAATTTTCCCGAATCCAGTTGGGCCAACCACAATTATAAAATACAATTTAAGCCATAATTCTCCGGTATCACTGAAAATTTTTAACATCAGCGGCCAGAAAATACAAACACTGGTGAATGAATTGCAAAACCAGGGAGAACAAAGCGTGGTATTTAACACTATTGGATTAAAACCAGGAATATATTTCTGCACGTTAAAAACAAACAATAATATACAAACGAAAAAAATAATAAAATTTTAAAATAGTATTCAGTCTTCAGGCAACAATTTTTTCTATACCGAAGCTGAATGAATTTGCGAGAAATTAACTTTTTGTTGTTCAATAATACTCGACATCAGGCTAACATTTTCGGGTTTTACG
>JAFGME010000239.1 GCA_016927695.1 Bacteroidales bacterium | reverse complement strand
GGTTAATTAATTCACTAAAAAATTATCGTTATGAGAAAACACTCTTTACTTATTTTATCAGGCGCACTGTTTCTTGCTTTGATCGTGCTCTTTTCGGGTTGTAAAAAAGATGATGAAGACGAACCCGAAAACCGGAATCCAACCATTTCGGCGGTAGTGGTGAACCCGGCCACTGTGGCTGCCAATGGCACAGTAACAGTAACAGTCACTGCCGGTGATCCTGACGGGGATGGAATAACTTACGCCTACACTGTATCCGGGGGAGCCATACAGGGCAATGGCGCCACTGCCACCTGGACCGCTCCCAACGCTGCAGGTTCCTATTCAGTCACTGTTACTGTAAGTGACGGCAAGGGCGGGCAGGCAAGCAACAACGGATCCCTGACAGTTACTGCCCCGGTGACCCAGGTTACCGGCACCGCCTCATTTCCCGCCGGCACCAACGGCGACCTTGGAAATGCAAAGGTCAGCATCTATACCTCATGGGACAACTGGTTCAACAACCAGCCGCTTAAGTTTGTTGCCGTTACAGGGACAGGGCCGAATGTAAATTTCACCATGACAGACATCGTGCAGGGAGCTTACTATCTTGATGTCTGGAAGGACAATGACAACGACGCAAACTGGTCGATTGGCGATTTTGTCGGATGGTTTGGTTCAGGCGGTCTGGGAAGCCCCAACCTCACACAGTTTCAGATATCAGAAGGCGAAACAAAAAACGTCAACATCACTATGTACATCCTTGCAAAAGGAGCTACCTTTCAAAAGATTCAGTAAACCTTAAAAATTACCCTGAAAAGCGAGGCTGTTTCATTAAAAACAGCCTCTTTTTTTATGAAAGTCAAAACCTGAATCCGGCATATATAGCGCTACTGAACGGATTTATGAAAAATGCCGTACTAAATATTGCGGCATAACTTCCTTTAAAAGAAAAAGGCTTCCCATTTATTAATTAAGAAAAAGCAGAATATTATTGCAAAAAAGGGGGGAATATACGGCTACTCCTCCTCATAAGGAATATGGATTTCCACCCTTGTTCCGCCCGGCGTGCCCCCGGCTGCCTGAATGTCGGAAATTTTCACAAAAACATCTTTTTTCGACTTCTCACGGAGGAGCTCCAGCCTTTCACGGGTTACCTGCATACCCAGCGATTTATGCCTGGCCACGCCCTTTTGTTTTTTGATCTCCATCGCCTTCTCCCTGCCTATGCCATTGTCTTCCACAACACATTCCATGATCCCGTTCATTTTTTTCAAAGAAACAGTGATCATCCCCCTCCCTTCGAGATTAGAAACCCCATGGATGATGGAATTTTCGATAAAAGGCTGTATGAGCATAGGCGGTATCAGGGTGAACTCCGGATCTATGTCTCCGGCTATTTCGATCCTGAAGTCGAATTTATGATTGAATCGGAGCTGCTCCAGTTCAAGGTTCAGCTTCAGTGTATTCCGCTCATCTTCAACAGGTACGAAAGATTTCCGGGAGTTGTCAAGGATGTACCTCATCAGGCTGGCAAATTTGGTCAGATAAAGCTGGGCCGAATCCGGCTCGTTTTCGGTGATGAAACTGTTGATGGAATTCAGCGAATTGAAGATAAAATGGGGGTTCATCTGCGTACGCAACAGCCTTTGTTCGATCTCGATGTTCTTTCTTTGGAGCTCCGCCCTGTAATGCTTCTGTTTAAGCTGGTAACGGTTGAAAATGAGGTAAAGAATCACAATGAGAAAAGCCACCGTAAACAAAATGTAATACATCGTGTTTTGCTGCTTCTGAATCCTGAGTTTCTGGATCTGTATCTCCCGTTCCTTCTTTTCGGTTTCATAGCGGGTTTGCATCTCTGTGAGTTCTTTCCGGCTTTCACGGTTAAAGAGGGTGTCTTTCTCCACCGAGTACTTTTTAAAATAATACAGGGCCGAATCGCTTACATTGTTGGCTGCAAAATAATTGGAGAGCTCAAAATAGGCATCTTTCACCAGGTTGGAGGCTTCAATGCTTTCCGCCATTTCCAGGCCTCTTTTCAGATATGGAAGCGCCTCACGGCTCCGTCCGGTGGAAGTGTAAACCTCTCCTATCCTCACTGACAGGTAGGCGATGTTGTGCCTGTCGCCTATATCACCGGCTATTTTCAATGCCCTCTGATAGTTTTCAAGGGCTTTTCTGTCATTCTTCATTTTACAGAAGAGTTCCCCCATATTCCTGTAAGAATTGAGGATGCCCTTGTTCGATCCCAATGCTTCGCTCATCGAGAGCGACCTTGAAAAAAAGTTCAGGGCGGTGTCGTATACCGATTTATTGTAATACACTTCACCGATGTTATTCAGAAGTACGGCAATCCGGTTGTTGTCGCCTGAGTTCTTCAACATGGCAAGGGTTCTTCTGAAATAATCGAGGGCAAAATCGTATTTCTGCCAGTCATAGTAAATGTTGCCGATGTTGTTGAGCGCGATGATGGTGCCCTGGCTGTTGCCCGATTGTTCGGAAATGGAAAGTGATTTCTGATAATAGGTAATGGCCTCTGAATAATTGCCCAGATTTTTGTGTATGATACCGATGTTGTTGCTGGTGATGCCCACAGAAGTGTTCTCACCCAACTCTTCAAATATCCTGAGCGCTTCAAGGTAGTTTTCGAGCCCCAGACTGTAATTGCCCAAACTGCTGTAACCCACCCCCAGCATATTATGCGACTTTGCCATACCCCGTCTGAAGCCGGTTTTCCTGGCGAGTTCAAGAGCTTCAGCGCTGATCTCAATGCATTTCTGTGGGGATTTTCTGTAGTATTGTCCCGAAAGGCGGATGAGGATATTCACCCGGTTGGTGTCGCCGGCGGTTTTCAGCAGGTTTTCAAGGCTGTCGATCACATTTTGCTGTGAAAAGGCCCGGGATGGAGAAAACCATACACAAGCTATGGTAAAAAGGCAAATTAAAAAGAAATATTTATTACCTTTTGAACACCTTACCATACGTCACTCCTTTTACCTTACAATAGGCAGAAACCGTCATTCAACCCCGGATAGCCGCCGGACAAAAAATATATGTTGAATACCTGCCGGAATAAGATTAATTTTGAAATATAAATTGCAATCCGATAAGATGCAAAGATAGTTCTTTTTGAGGTTTGCTATTTAACAGAATTGTAATTTTCAATATTTATCGTCATGAAATATCAGATATTCGGAAAACCCCTGAGGGTATCAGCCACCTTGGGCGCATTGATCTGCCTGTTGTTATTGAATAATCCGTGTTATTCCCAGGGGCCGACGTCCAGTGTGGGAACGCGTGAAAATTCAGGTATTTACGGAGGCCCTGCCCGGGATCTTTCTTTCCTGCAGGACTTTCCCCGTTTGTTTGGAGCTGTTGACGCTGCCAGCGTGATGTTTGTTTCCGACGATACCTGTAAAACATGGCAGCCCGCATTTCCTTTTGACTCCCTTCTTTACCGGTTTGGCGAACGCGGATGGGGCGGATCGGCAAAACGTGTGCTTACCAATGGTAAAAACTGGGTGTTAGCCCACACCTCAGACGATGAATCGCTTTCGGCAGCGGTGGTGAGCTATCAGATGGGCGATTTCAATACCTTCACTACAGCCATTGATCCATTCCTTCTTGATTTATTGGTTCCTGTGCCTGATCCGGTCACCTCCATAGCCCTCACAGATCATTTTGTTTTTGTCGGGATGGGAAAATTCCTTATCCGGACCAACGACACCACCACTTTCGGGCAAAACATCATCCTTGCCCGTGCAGACACCCTTCCCGGCGCCGGCTCAGGCGCTTCGATCCAAAGTATTGCTGCAGCCAATAATCCGGCAGGTTTACCTCTTTACGTAGCGATAGATAACGGTGGCGGTGACGGCATCCTTTACAAATACAACGGAATCAAATTCGCCAAAGTCCTAACCATTCCCGGCATCCTGGCCGTAAAAAGGATATTCATCCACCCGGGCGCTGTAACAGGGGATACGATGTTCCTTTCCTGCACAAATATCACCAACCAGGCAATCACCATTCTACGGACTTTTAACGCCTGGAACTCCTGGAACGACATAACCCCGGCAGGAGGCGCCACCAAACATCTTTCCGATGCCGACTTCAGTCCTGCCTGGGTACCCTTGCTCACTCTAAGCAATGGCCTCCGTCTCTCCTTTCCGGGAGGAAGAATTTCCGACAATTTAGGCGATACCTGGACTTTCCAGCCCCTTCTCAACTACGGTATAGCCTCACACCCATTCAATCCCAGCCTCATAGCCGGATCCGACAACACGGGTACCGTGGTGAGTTTCAACAGTGTTTTCGGACCGTTTCAGCGACAGACCAATATTGGGTTTGCAGCCGTGAATGTGCATAATTTTTCCCGTTCATTCGGTGTGTACTATGTGGCCACAGATGCAGGTCTTGCTTATACCCATGCGTATACCAACCAGACGGTGACGGGTTATGACCAATGGGTTATACCCAACGGGCAGTTCCCCATTCCCAACGTAGGCGACGAAGAGGGCGTGTCTGCTGTGGCTGTTGATGCGGCTGACAGCCTTCATGTGGTGTGCGGTTACAGGGGGGGGTTTTATGTAAGTTTCAGCGGCCCGGGAGGCTTTTTTAACGTAACGCCCTTTGACTGGAATATAAGCAATCACCTTGACCCTTATGTCACTGATATTAAATTTATTACATCAAATACCATCCTGGCTGTGACAGGATATAAGCTGCGCGCTTTAAACACTTTTCCGACGCAGCCGGCGGGTAACATCTGGAAATCAGACAACGGCGGCCTGAGCTGGTACCTTGTGACCCCATATACCCCCTTTGAATTCACCATGGGCAACTGCCTTGAAACGGGGTTCGACGGTTTTCAGCATGTGGTTTACGCAGGAACCGGATTTAACAACTTCCCTGCCGCACCGGTGACGGGGGCGCTCTGGAAATCCATGGATCTGGGCCAGACCTGGATGCTCATTAACGACGGGCCTGTCAATACCCTGGGAGAGGTGCAGCCCGTCTTTGACATTGACCTGTTTCCCGGATCGATAGATATGATATATTTTTCTGCCGGTGAGGCCTTTGCGAAAAGCGACAATGGAGGATTATCCTACACCTATCCCTATATCGTCAACAACAGCGGGTACTTCACCTCAGCGCTTATCGAACCGGCGTTCCCTGACAGCGTATGGGTAAGTGATGCCAACCAGATATTTAAATACAATTCATCCATTGATGAAGCCGACCTGAAATTCAGGGGTTATCCGGGTGAAAAGATGAATACCTTAGCCTATGGCTCCACCCTGTCGGGCACTTCCACAGGAGCCTATTCCACAACGGGAGCGCCCCGATACTACCTTGACCTGACCCTTTTTATGGAAGGGCCTTTCAACGGAACGCAAATGAACACGACCCTGAATGCCAGCGGTTATCTGCCTCTTTCCCAACCGTTCAACAGCGCTCCCTGGAACTATTACGGCAGCGAGAATGTGCCTTCGATACCCAATGCCGACATCGTTGACTGGGTTTTGGTGGAACTGCGCGAAACCGCAGGCGATTCCACCACTGCCTCATCGGTGAAGCGGATCAACAGGCAGGCCTGCTTTATTAAGAAAGACGGTAAAATCGTGGGCAAAGACGGGGTCAGTTCCCCGAGGTTTAACCTGGTGATCACCGAAGACCTTTACGGCATCATCTACCAGCCCAATCATGTGGGTGTTATGTCGGCCAATGCATTGGGGCAGCTCACTGAAACTTTTTCATACAATTTCAGCACAGGCGCAGGGCAGGCATACGGAGGCACCAATGGCCACAAACAGCTGGCAGCGGGCATCTGGGGTATGGCCAGCGGCGATGGCAATGGCGACGGACAGGTGAACCAGGGTGACAAACTGGATGTGTGGGCCTCACAATCCGGATTTTCAGGGTATTACACCGGAGACTTCAACTTAGACGGGCAGGTAAACAACTCCGATAAAAACGATTACTGGGCGCCCAATGCCGGCTTCGGATCGCAGGTAGTGCCTTAGAACAAACAGGAAAAAAGAACCCTTTGCTAGTTTTTGGCGGGAAACACCGGGTATGTTTTTACTCCCAATCTATCCGTATGTCGCAAAGTTTCCAGACAAATTCCCCGCCGGAGGATTTTCTTTTCATGCATCTTGAAGAAAAGGTTCCCAGATAACCGATTTTACTTCCGGAAACGTTAAGTTTTACTTTGCCCCATATCCTTGCCTGTTTGCAGGTGTCGCAGACATTCAACACCTTCATGTCTGAAAATTCGTAGCGGCATTTTATGTCTAAATCATTCAACTTCATGCAGTTTCCTGTGATTTCCATGAAATCGGAATTGGGCATCACACATTCGTCAAGGTTTGTAAAGCCCGCTTTGCCGGTGGCTGCTGACCACCGCTTGTAAACGGCCAGGATGTCCGATTCTTCAACGCCTGCCGATACGGGTTTTTGTAACTTCAGTTCTCTCATCTTTACGCTGTTTGTTTCCATTCAAAATAAAGATGTAAGCAGGAAAAAATGCCTGAAAACAAGCAGCCTCCCCCGTAAGGGAAGCTGCTTTATGGCATATCCTGCAAACATCAGGACCATAAGTACGGATAATACGGCTGCCGTTGCGGTGGAATTATGCCATACCATCCTGTTAATAAAGTAGTGGTTCAAGTTCACGATAGCAAAAATGAGCAGTCCTGACAAAGGAATGCCACACAGAAAAATATTTTTCCCGGTTTTTATCAAATCATCAGCGATATTGTAATCAACTTTTTTCATATAAACGCAAGCACAGAATTATCCGTTCAACCGACAAAAATAATACCGGTGATGCAGGAAAGCAATACCCACAAATGGGTATTAGGATACCCACAATCTTGTATTTATCCGTGAAATTACGGTCAGAACAGCCCGTTCTCCATGGCATATATGGACAGTTCCTGCGTTTTATGCAAGCCTGCCCTGGCCAGTATATTCTTTCGGTGGGTATCTACGGTATTCTTGGAAATGTTCAGAATACCTGCGATCTCCAGGCTCGACTTTCCTCTTGCAAGCAAAGGAATGATCTCAAGCTCGCGTTCAGAGAACAAGGCTCTGACGGCCGGTACGACTTTTTTTTCAGCGCTTTTGCAGTGAAAACTTTCCCTGAACCTTTGGATGCTTTCTTTGAGTTCATCAATATCAACCGGTTTCACCAGAAAATCGAAAGCTTCTGTCCGGATGGCTTTGATGGCATACTGGTTGTATCCGGTCACAAATATAAATCCGGGATGAAAGCCCTCCTTTCTCAACGTCTTTACCAGTTCAAAGCCTGACAGTCCGGGCATCTCCACATCAACAAAAATCAGGTCGGGTTGCTTTTGCAGTATGGATTCAACTGCTGTTTCAGGATCGGTGTCCATTCCGGAAATGGCAATGCCTTCCAACTTGCCCAGCAGAAGGGAAAGCCGCTCAATGGCATCTTTCTCATCGTCCACTAAAAAGCACTTCAGTTCCCTCATCGCGATTCATGTTTTACTAAAGGGTATGGTAATTTTCACTTTTGTGCCGGCCGCTTTTCCTGTTTCATCCACAAGGTCGGTCACTTCATATACGATGCCGGATTTCTCCAGTTTTCTGTAGAGCTTAAGTATTTCATCTATGATTTGAAGGCCTTTTCCTGTGGACATCCCGGACATTTCGGCAGCGCCGGCCCTTCCGATGCCATTGTCGGCAATTTCAATACTGCAGATGTTATCTTCTTTTTGAACGTTTATACTAAGAAGACCTCCGGCCTTCAATGGTTTCAATCCATGCTTCACGGCATTCTCAGCAAAAGTATGGATCAGCATTTTAGGAATTTTCAGACTTTTATCTACCCCGGGACCTGTTTCAATCCGGTAGTCAAATCTTTCCTGCATCCTGTATCTCTCAAGGCCCAGATAATCATTTACAAACTCCAGTTCTTCTTCCAGAGTCACGGTTATTTTATCAGAGGAAGTGATGGTATTCCGCAGCATCCTTGCATACTTTCCGAAAATATAATCGGCTTTGCCGGCATCATTTTTCAGAAACAGGTTTCCGATGGAATTCAGAATATTCAGGGTAAAGTGAGGGTCGATCTGGTTTTTAACCGACCTGATCTGCAGTTCGGCAATCCTTCTCTCCCTGGCAAAGCACTGACTCAATATGTATAGCTGAAGTTGCTGCGTTCCGAACAAAATGAGAAAAATAGCGATGAAAATAAGGCAAAAAACCAGGTACCTCCACGAATACAATGGATTTAGCTTTGAAGAGTAATACAGGGATTGGTCTGAACACTGCAGGTAAATCACAGGTCCGGCATCCGGTTTTCCTTCCACCGAGATATTTTTAACTTTTTTGTTGTCAGGCACGGCCAGTTTCCCCATCCTGTTCAGTTGGTGATCCGTCACAATCAACTCCTGCGGATGAATCCCTCTGAAAATATATTCCTGCAGCCCATCCAGGTTTATATCCAAAGTGGTATGCAAGCCGGTAAGAATTCCCCGGATACGCTTTTTGGACACGACCAGGAGGTTGGTGTCCAATTCTTCCACCAGGCCATCAGGGTGGATCAGGTAAAGTTCATCCCTTGTATGCTCATTGGCGGAAACCAGGTACATTTCGCCAATCTCATCATTATTGAGCGGTACGGAACGGATCATCTTACCCGCAATGTCAAAGAGCATCAGTTCCGAAGGGATAGCTTCCACACCCATGCTTTTATGCAGGGTCGCCAGGTATGGCCTGTGGTGGGGAATAAACGGCCTGATGACCAGGGAAGAGGGAAAGCTTCCTATTTCAACAGGATCAAAAAGAAAATTCATACTGTGGTCGAAAATCATCAGATATGAATGGTCATCCCTGAAAGGGACATCATTCCTGCAATTTCCCAACGCGCTAACATCGCCAAAGAACTCCACCTTACCATCCCTGTTCAGGTCAAAAGCATAAGGCTTGAAAATGCCGGTTCCGGCCTGCGGCGATTTGATTATGGTGTCTTTCACCGGATCATAGGCATACATCCTGCGTGGAAAGACGGCATAACCGGTAAATACGGAAAACACAAATTCCTTATGGCCATCATCATTCAGGTCAAATGATCCGCAGGGATGAACAGAGTGTGTGTACTGGCCTTTGTACATCAGGTATTTATCCACGAATTTCCCGGCGCTATATTGGTAGTCTGTTTTATAAGGTTCCACCACATTAAGAAATATCGAGTCATCAGACCAGGTGAATACATATATTTCTTTCAGTCCGTTATGGTTGTAATCACCGTAGGAGGCATGATCAATTTCACACATCCCGCCGCTGAAATTGAACTGGTCGAGTATCCCTTTCCCTGAAGTGACAAGGAAATATGGAATGGGCGGGGAGGTATTGCAGGCAATCTTTTCAAAAACCCCGTCATTGTTAAGGTCGTGATAATCAACAATGTTCCAGTCGCAGGGTTCCTGTTTCAGCACATGAAAACCGTACCTATCAATATCAGGAAAGAAAAAAAGCAGTATGGCCAGAAAAATCATACCGCTGATCAGAAATACAACCAGTATCCTTAAGTACAGTTCCTTTCCCATTGAGTTAATTCCGACTATTGATTTGCATGGTAAATGTACGAAAAAATAATCATTCTGCACCAACACAATTCATTCCGCCTTCTTTTCTTTGCAAAAGGGGGGCATCAGGAGTAAACCGTGATTGGTTACCCCCTGCCTCAGCGGTAACGGCAGACCATAGATTACAATAA
Source organism: Bacteroidales bacterium (assembly GCA_016927695.1). Lineage (GTDB taxonomy): Bacteria > Bacteroidota > Bacteroidia > Bacteroidales > JAFGHD01 > JAFGHD01. The sequence continues at coordinate 8,687 of JAFGME010000239.1, read as the reverse complement.
ATCGGTTTAACTGACCGCGCTCTGTAAATTTATGGCTATTTTTGCTAAGGTTCGGTGAAAAAGCAGACGGAAATAAAATTTTATAAACCGTCTGATCATTGGCAATCTGCTTGAAGGAAACGATCAATTAAAAACCAATACAGTCCTTCAAATGAAGGATTCTGGGGTGGAGTTTAAAACGATATAATTGTCAGAATCGCGGATTAGGCGGATTAATGGATTACACGGATAATGGAACATGAATTGAAATATAAAGATATTACCGAAATAATTATCGGGGCAGCTTTTGAGGTGCATTCATTCCTGGGTAACGGATTTCAGGAAGTTATCTATCAGAGGGCATTAGCCTGGGAAATGATGCAAGCAGGACTGAAGTTTGCGAGGGAAATTGAACAGGATATTTATTACAAAGATTTGGAAAAACCCATTGGCAAAAGAAGAGCTGATTTTGTAGTGGAAGGGAAGGTGCTAGTTGAGCTTAAAGCGCTTGTTAAACTTGAAGATGTTCATTTAGCCCAGGCTTTGAATTATCTGAAAGCATATAGATTGGAAGTGGGATTATTAATTAACTTTGGTTCAAAAAGTTTAACATTTAAAAGACTTGTATTAACAGCCAAATCCGCGAAATCACCGAATCCGTGAAAATCGGTGATTCAGACAAAGGATGCAGGAGAGGAGTTTAAAACGATATAAATAAAGTATATGATAACACGAGCTGAAATAAATGGATTTAAAACCTTTCGGAACTTCGTTATGGAGTTTTCTCCATTTACAATTATTGCCGGGGCAAATGCATCGGGAAAGAGTAATCTTTTTGATGCGTTGCAGCTTTTATCGCAGTTAGCCAAGATGGATCTGAGATCAGCATTTACCAATCTGAGAGGTGATGCTCTTGAGCAATTTACACTTTATTCTACTAATGAACGCTCAAAAGAAATAAGTTTCACAGTTGAATTATTAGTTGATAAAACAGTAAAAGATAATTGGGGTGGTAAAGAAACTTTAAAATATACCAGATTAAGATATGAATTGAAAATTAGAAGAGATAAAAATGAACGAGGAATTGAAGATTTATTTGTTTCTCATGAAAAGCTTGCACCATTGAAGCATCATGAGGATACATGGGTGAAGAAATATCTTCCTACAAGGCATAGAGATGAATGGAGACCAAAAGTATTGAAAGGAAGACGTGGGAAACCTTATATCTATACGGAGAGTAAAGAAGGCATAATAACAATTAAACTACCTCAAGATGGAAGACAAGGAGGAAAAGAAAGTCCAGCCAATGCAATTGCACAATCAGTTTTAAGTGGTATAAATAGTGTTGAATTTAAACATGCCTTTGCAGCTAAGGAAGAATTGATAAGTTGGAAATTCCTTCAATTAAATCCTCACGATTTAAGAAAACCCAGCCCGAGAATTGCCAATGATGTTATAACCTCAAGTGGGGCAAATCTTGCAGCATCTTTACATAGAATAAAAATGCATGATGAATCATTGCTGAAAAATATATCTCGTCAGTTAAATAAGTTATTACCAAATTTTACAAGAGTTGTTGTTGAAGAAGATTTAGCAGGAAACCAATTCATAATAAAGGTTTTTAACGAAGATGGTAAAGAATTTACTTCACGAGTATTGTCTGAGGGAACCCTGCGATTGTTAACTTTGTGTATCTTGAAATTTGATGAATTACAACGGGGAATATTATGTTTTGAAGAACCGGAAAACGGAATACACCCTTATAGATTAGCATTAATGATAGATCTTTTGCAAGATTTGTCAACAAATTTTGACAGCATAGAGCAATTAGATAATCGAATAAGGCAAGTCATAGTTAATACGCATTCTCCGATTTTATTAAAACAATCTTTTGATTTACGAGATCCAAACATCTCAATTTGGTTTTCCGAATTAGTTACCCAGTTTGTTTTTGTTGATGAAAAATCAAAAAGAAAAGAAAAAATTCATGTCTCAAAAATCCTTCCAGTTGTCAGAGGAAGTGACCAATTAGATTTATTTGAATATTTTTCAGATAACGAAAAAGAAAGAACTCTAAGAGAAGTAATTGATTATTTGAGAAGTAGTGATTTCGAAGATACCAAAAAGCAAATTTTAGGGGGATGAATGTTTTAACAATCGCATACACAACAGAAGGCAAAACTGACAAGCGGTTTTTGGGGAATGTAATAAGGAGAACATTTGAAGAAATAGCATGGGAGTGTGCGGGAGAAATAACAGTCTATGATCCACAGCATTTAGAGGTATCAGAACACAATTTTATTAATCAGGTTACTGAAGCAGCTTTAGAAGCAAAATGGGCAAATGTTTTATGTGTTCATACTGATGCTGATGATTCAAGTGATAATGCTGCTTTTAATTTCAAAATTAATCCTGCTTTTGATAATATTAATAATAATGATGGAAATATTTGTAAAAATTTAGTTGCTGTCGTACCAATTACAATGACTGAAGCATGGATGCTGATTAATAAAGATATTTTAAAAGATGAAATTGGGACGACTAAAACTAATAATGAATTACAATTAACTTACCGGATCAATAACATTGAAAATATTGCTAATCCAAAAGACTTAATTACAGTAGCTATAAGAGAAGCATATATAGATGTGCCGAGAAAAAGATTCAAGACAAGATTGTCTGATTTATATTCTCCCCTTTCTCAGCGGATATTACTTGATGAATTATTACATCTTTCTTCATATAGGAAATTTCGTGAAGCAGCAAGAAGAGCATTAATTGAATTAAATTATCTCAACGAATAATGAAACTCCATTTCAACCCAAATCATGATTACCTGTTGGAAGCAATTAAAGCAACGGCTGATTTATTTGAGGGGCAACCTTCAAGGTAAGGGGAGCATGAAACCGGAGTTTCGTAAAATGATCTCACATTTTTCTGAAAATATTCCGGGTACCAACTCGTATAATACAATTCAAATAAAATCATTCCTGTCATCCCGGCACACCCGGCCCAGCTGACTATTTCACCCGGCGCTGCAGGTTGAGGATACACCGGAACATCATTCGTCTTACAATCGTGCAGCCGTGCAATAAAACATATAAAACCTTGACCTGAAGGATTTTTTGTGCTATCTTTGATGAAAATAATTCACTACCGGTAATAAGAAAGAGTATTGAAAAAAATTACACTTTTTATTTTCGCTCTGCTTTTTATCACTTTAGCAGTCAACTCACAATCGCCCTGCCTGCCCGAAGGGATCGTTTTCAATACCCAGGGACAGATTGACAGTTTCCAGTTAAATTATCCCGGGTGCAATGAAATTGAAGGTTATGTTGAGATAGCAGACTCGGAAATCCAAAATCTTGATGGTTTAAATGTTTTGACTTCAATAGGTGGTCACCTCAGGATAGTGCAAACCATGCTCTGTGATTTATCCGGCCTTGAGGGACTGACTTCAGTTGGTGATGCACTTTGGTTGCAATGGAATGATTCTCTTACAACCATATCGGACCTGACAAACCTTGTTAACATTGGTAATCTGGACATTGAACATAATCAGTCATTGATCAATCTGAGCGGATTGGAAAATATTACCACCCTTCAGTTTGTGTGGATTGCGGCCAATAACTCTTTAATAAGCCTTACAGGTCTTGAAAATCTTACAACAATTACCGGGTTTGTATGTGCCATATTTCAGAATCATGCTCTTACCGGTCTTTCAGGCTTACAAAACCTGAATTCAGTGGCCGAAGATTTTGATGTCCATGACAATAATCTTTCTGATCTCTCCGGGCTCGGGAATCTGGTTACGATCGGGGGCTATTTCATGGCTTCTCAGTTAGGCAGTTACAGTGGTCTCGAGAGCCTTGAATCAGTTGGAAGTCTTTATATCAGGGGTACTGACCGGCTGCACGATTTAACGGGGCTGGAGCACCTTACTACCATTCTGAATGACCTGGTTATTTATCATAATGATTCGCTGACAGATATTTCGGCGCTGGGAAATCTGAATCATATCGGAGGCGACTTACACATCGGTGAACACAGCTGTGGACATAACCGCATGTTGTCGAACCTTCATGGACTGGAAGGCATTGACTCTGTGCCGGGCAATCTTCTCATCTGTTATTCTGACAGCCTGGTGAATTTGTCAGGACTGGAGAACCTGGATTATGTTGGCGGTGATCTGAACATCAAACATAACAACCGCCTGAACAACCTGGAAGGGCTTAATGAACTCGATTCGGTTGGAGGACAGTTTTATTTATTTGATAATCCATCCCTGTCAGGCTTACATGGCCTGGAATCGCTTAAAAGGATAAGCGGAAATGTAAAAATCATTGACAATGCTGTACTAAGCAATTTCAGTGGTCTGGAAAACCTTGTATCGATCGGTGGCAGCCTGTATATTATCAACTGGTATGAGACCAATTCACCACTCAGCAGTTTGACAGGGCTGAAATCACTGGCATCTGTCGACGACAGTTTAGTGATTCAAAACAATCCCCATTTGAAAAATCTGTCAGGTCTGGATTCTCTTGCAACAGTAAGTGGAGTTGTCCATATAACCAAGAATGACAGCCTGTTGAGCCTGGCAGGTATTAACACTATTCAGGCGGGTTCGATCAGCAGTGTATACATTGTGGAAAACGAATCTTTATCGACATGTGATGTAAAAAGTATCTGCGATTTCCTGGCAATTCCGGGCGGAAATGTTGTAATACATACGAATGCTCCCGGCTGCAACAGCCCGAAGGAAGTTGAGCAGGCCTGCTCACTTACAGTGAAAGAAATTCCAAACCATTGTGTTATCAATGTCAGTCCAAATCCTGCAACTGAAATGATCACGGTCACATTACAGGAAAAATACATTAATTCCAGGCTCTCAATATTTAACTCAAATTTCGAAAAGGTACTAACAGTTATCGCTGATAAGGCAAAAACCATGATTGATACAGGTAACCTGCCAAAGGGAATTTATTTTCTGCAAATACAGAACGAAATTATGGTGGAGGTATGTAAAATAGTGAAGGAGTAATATGGGTTATTTTGCAGTTAAATATGAAACTCTATTAAAATGGACAAGAGCATGAAAAAGTTACATTATAATATCATAAAAACACTTGTTTACATCCTGTTACTGATACCCTTTCCGATAAGAGCCCAGGAATGGAACCCTTTGGGAATTTTAAGTGTAGAAACAGAAGGAAATTCGGCAACATTAAAGAATGATTCGGCATGGCGAAATTGTGGTTGTAACTATGAAATGATAATATACCAGATAAATGACGACACCCTGGGTTGGTATCAAAAAGGGATCGGGCTAACCAATTGTGATTGTATTTTTAACCTGTCCGTGACTCTTGATTCGTTGAATCCGGGTGATTATTTTGTAAAAACCTCGTTTGAAGATTCCTATAGCGGAGATACGATTTATATTGGCCTGATTACATTTACGATCCTGGAACAAAATACTTTTAACGGTTATGCAAAAACTGCTGAATATCAAAGTCCATGCGGTATCATAAACTCAAACACGAAGTCGCATCAATTAAATTCAATATCCATTAGTCCGAATCCCGTTAACAATATTTTAACCATCCGGGCTTCCGGACTGGCAAACCATGCCATCTTGCAGATTTGCAATACCAATGGTAAAAAGTTAATCGAACGGGATATTTTTCATACTGAGACCCAAATTAATATTGGCAAATTACCTGCGGGAGTTTACATCGTGCGGCTGCAGAATGAAAAGGTGGCGCTGGTAGGAAAAATGGTGAAAGAGTAGTTCAAATGCTGTATCCCTGTTTAGCCAGAATTGTGTGGCTGAACTGTCAGTATCCTATAATCAATTTATCAAAAAATGGATACTGCTCTACAATTGCCTTGGTATCCCAAGGGGAATAAACTTCAGAACAGCCGACTTCCCATGGGGACCCTGGTCAGAGGAACAACTGATATTTGAACCCTGGACAGATCAGGGATATTGTCATTTTATGCATACCAGCTGGTCATATAATAATTGTGATGAAGTACACGATTCCGGAAGGGAATATGAATGGGGTGGTGAATATGAAGCTTACCAGATCCATGAATTTGCTAACGGCAACGATACTACCACCACCATCTATTATACCATGTCAACATGGAATCCTTATACGGTTATCCTCATGAAATCCAGTCTGCGTAAACCCGAAAACAATGCATCGATATATGATTTCCCATCGAAGAATAATGGTTTGCCTTTCCGCGTATTTCCCAATCCATCCATGGATAAGATAAAAATTTACCTGCCGGCAATGGATAAAAATACAAGGATTTCAATTTTTAATACCATAGGGGAAAAGGTCCTTGGAAGGCATCTGACAAATAAAGAAACCCGGATAGACATCAGCGCCCTGCCGCGGGGAGTTTATTTTGTGAGGGTGCAGGATGAGAAGATGGCAGAAGTAACGAAGTTAATTAAACAATAAATAACCGTTACGGGTTGCTGGTTCATTGTTTCTTGGTTCTTGTAAACCAGTGGCCATCGACAAGTGACGAGTAACAAATAAAAAATGAGGATAAAATGAAAAAACTTACATTTTTAATTTTCGTTCTGCTGCTAATCCAAATAACAACCCATTCCCAATCGCCCTGCCTGCCCGAAGGCGGCCTTTTGTGATCCCGTGAGGTTTCGATCTGTTTTTGAAAGGATCGCTATCAGGGGCTTTCAGCGAGCCTATTTTGCCAGGGGAAGGGTTTTTAATGCAAGAAGAATTTTTTAAAAGCAAGAGAAAATTTGTCCATTTTTAATCCGATTTTTTTTGTCAAACTGAAAAACAAATCAGATAATTACATATTTTTACAATTTACCGGATATTCCCTGGAATGAGATGACCTGACAATCAGGTAAATGTGGCTGGCCAGGTGATTGTTGAATGTTTTGATTTCATGTAGGGGTACGTTTGCAGTTAAAATCGAGTCTGTTAAATCTAAATCTGTGTATATGAAAAAACTGATTCTGTTGCTGTTACTGCCGTTTTTTTCAGGTATTGAAGTTGATGCGCAGGCGCCTCACGCTTTTAAGTACCAGACTGTGGTCAGGGACATGACTGGGAATCCAATGGTAAATCAAATCATCTCCTTCAGACTAAGCATTATTACCGGCAGTCCTGACGGGCAGGTTATTTATATTGAGGTTCATACAGACACCACCAACCTTTTTGGCATGGCAACTTTGGATGTTGGGAAAGGATCTGCGATTCAGGGTGTATTCAGTGAAATCGACTGGGGAGCGTCAGATTATTTTTTAAAAACAGAGCTGGATGAATCCGGTGGATCCAACTTTTCAACTATGGGAATAACTGAGATTCTTAGCGTTCCTTATGCCCTGAATGCAGGATCTCTCACGTTAACCTCACCCGGCGGGAAAAATTTTGATGTTTTTGTGGATGATGACGGTAATCTTATGACTTCCTGCACACCCATGCCCACTATAGCCGACGCCGGGTCTGACCAGCTGAATATTACCGGAAGTACTTCTGTGATTCTGCAAGGAAATACCCCCGTTTATGGCAGTGGTTTGTGGAGTATTCTGAACGGAGCAGGAGGAAGTTTTTCCGATCCCGGTGATCCCGGCACCACATTTTATGGTAATGTTGGCATATTGTATTCATTAAGATGGACCATTACAACACCCTGCGACAGTTCTTATGATGAAACGGATGTCAGTTTTATCTACCAGTTTTTGAATTGCGGCGATCCATTTACTGATATTCGTGACGGACAGACGTATTATACTGTACAGATAGGACCACAGTGCTGGATGAAGAATAATCTGAATATAGGAACACAAATCGACGGATCAATTTCAATGACGGATAACGGGATCATAGAAAAATATTGTTATGATAATAATCCCGCCAATTGTGAATTGTACGGCGGACTTTATCAATGGAATGAAGTAATGCAGTACGCAACAGATCCCTCAGTACAGGGTATTTGTCCGCCAAACGGCGGATGGCACCTGCCATCCGATTTTGAATGGAAAATACTGGAAGGTACTGCCGATTCGCAATACCCGGTTGGAGATCCGGTATGGTCTCAATCCGGATGGAGAGGATACAATGCCGGGCAGAATCTCAAATCCGCTTCGGGCTGGAATTCCGCAAACGGGAACGATCTGTTCGGTTTTACCGCATTGCCCGGCGGGAATCTGGTGAACAACATTATTTTCGCGGATATCGGGGATATGGCGCATTTCTGGACTTCATCCAGCGGTGATACCTATAACGCCAACTACAGGTATTTCTGGATCTATACAAACATACACAGAAATTTCAGCAGCAAGGAAAACGGATATAGTCTGCGATGCCTGCTTGATCCGCCCTTGTTTAACCAGCCGCCTGCCCAACCTTCGGACCCGCAACCGCAGAATGGCGCCCAGCACCAGCCAACGAACACCGTTCTTTCATGGAGCTGTTCCGATCCTGACGGCACAGCACTGAGCTTTTCGGTATGGTTCGGCCTGAATTCCAATCCGCAACTCATTGCAACACATCACCCCGATACATTCTATACACCCGCTTCAGTGCTTATGGATACAACCTGTTACTGGAGGGTAGTGGCTTATGATATTGAAGGGGATTCAACCTCCGGACCCGTATGGTCGTTCTCCACATATCCTGTGGTCTGGCAGTGCGGATTGCCTGTGTTGGATGATC
>JAFGME010000036.1 GCA_016927695.1 Bacteroidales bacterium | reverse complement strand
TTTCACCCTTTTACCTTAATTGCGGCGCAAATATACCTAAATAGTTTAGTTTGCAAAAAAGGAAAACAGGAAAATTCAGCTGCCGGCAGAAATAAAAAACCTGCCGGCAGCAAACCCTTAGTGCAAAAAAATAGAAGAATTACTCTTTATAGAGATCAATTAATTTCTTTCCTTCCCCCAAAGAGTGGAACCGTTTCCTTGTGATTTACGCCAGGCATCACGCCAGATGTGGATATCACTGGAACCTATCGCGGGCATAGGTTTACGCTCTTCTCTGGTGAAGGTCCACGGTAGGGCAGCAGCTTTCTCCTGATACCAGTATGCAACAGAGGCCAGGTCGAGCGTAAGACTATTATTGTGGCCGTGTTCAATGGTAAATTTGCAGGATTCATCAAAAAAAACCGGATCTGTGAGCAAAAAACGATAGACATGTGTCCGTCCCAGCCACCCGGTTTCATTGTTCACACGGGGGTATCCAAAACAGGGGTGATAAAAAATCTCCTTCGGACACCATGAGGTATTGAAAAAATCCTCCGTTCCGGTGCCCACGATCGACGGTGAAGATTCGCCATCGATGAAAACCATTTCATCTCCTTCGCCATACCACATGGTTGTCGGACAATTCACGTAGTAGTTCACGCCTACAAAGTGCCCTTTCCCCTTAATGTCTGCAAACAGGTAATTCCCTTTCCCATCGGGATTTTCCCCTGGCTTACCCAATGTACCCCATTCATTTTCACCATCCGGAAGGGCTTCGGTAATTTCGCGGTTATACCAGGCATGAAAACGCCCACAGTCCTCCGGAAGATTCTCCGTTTCCACATAGTCTATATTATAGTAGAATGCTTCAATTTCGGTACCCGTCTGATTCTCAATTTCAATTGTTGCACCGTTGACAAAGGGCATGGAAAAATAACTGATATAGGACCTTCCTCCCGTTGGGGCAACTGCCAGCGGGGCACTTACAAAATTATAACTCTCACCCCAGCCATTGCCAAAAAACGGTCCTATGGGAGACTCCACGGAAGGGTAAGTATTCCCATCCCAGTACATCCGCAAAATTATATCGTTCCGGTTGAGCTTGTCAGCCAACGGCGCAATGGTAATCCAGATGTGATTGATTATACCTGCTCCCTTCACTTCGAAAATGGTTACTTTCTCCCCGTCCTTGATGTGGGTAAGCCTGTCATCATTTCCTCCGGTCCTGTCGTAGCTGCCTACACGTTTTGATTTCACACCTTCCCTGATTTTGGAAAGGGAATACATGTCATTTCCCAGGTTCTGGGAAACTATTCCACCGGAATACATTACCACCATCAATGCAATTAAAATTTTCTTCATCGTATAAAAATTTATTGGAAAAAATAAAAATCGTTTCATTTATACAAATATTTCAGTGAACCCATCAGGTTGCACAATTCAGCAAATGATTTATCGCTGTGGTTCTGATATACAAAGCTATGGAATTCATCCATTTCTTCCAGGATTATAGTCGCCTTTTTCCACTTGTTATCGCTGATAGCCATCAGGAACATCTTGTTCTCCTCGCTCATTCTATGGTTTGCCTGCGCCAAAATATGCTGTCCTTTTTCCGTCAGTACCAGCAACTTCACCCTTTTATCTTCCTCATCCTGGATCTCAGCCAATAATCCGTTATTGGACAGCCTCCTGATGGTGTCCATGCCCGTTGTATATTCCAGATGAAATGTGTTGATCAAGTCTGTTTTTTTTGTTTTTCCCGTTGCACCCACTGCCTGAAGAAACAGAAACTCCAAACGGGTATTGATGATCAGGTCCTTCAACGCTTTCCTGGAATAGAATTCATGGTACCGGGCAATCCGGGATACAGATTCCAGAAATCTGGCCCTTTCATCGTAACTTTTAAATACTGGAAACTCGTCCGGAAAATATTCCTGCCTTCTTTCCGGGGACTTACTGTTTAACTCCGGTTCATTGTCCAGCTTTCTGATGATCCATTGGGCAAAGGACAACAGATCCAAATGCCTTTCATTCAACTCATATTCCTCATAAAGATCAATGATCTGCTTTAGAATGGCATACTTATTCTTTCCCATCGGACCAAAATTTTTGTAAAAGTACAAAACATTTATTATAATTGCATCGGATACGATATTTTTACGTCGGATACGATAAATTTTAAGTTATGGAGAATAATATAAACATTACAGAACAGGATTACCAGAAACTGTGTGATCTGGTCAGGGTTGAGAAAAGCTCGTATGCAGCAGAAAAGCAAAATCTAACTTTTCTTGGTGCTGAAATACGGCGGGCAAAACGGGTAAAACCCAAAAATGAGAGGCCCCGGTTTGTACAAATGAATTCACATGTTGAATTTGTTGACCTGGATACAAACCTCGAAATGAAGATCCAGCTCGTTTATCCGCACGAAGCAAATTTCAGGCTGGGTAAAGTTTCCGTACTATCCCTGCTGGGCAGTGCTTTACTGGGATATGAAGCCGGAAGTGTCATCTCATTCAATGCGCCGCGCGGGATTAAAAAAATCAAAATTATGAAAATAACTTATCCTAAAGAAGATCATTAATACTTAGTATCATGGCCAAAAAAAATGTGGGTTTAAAACCATCAAAGAAAAGTCTGAAAGACAAACAGGCGGAAAAAAGGTTAAAGAAGCAGGCGGAAAAAGTGAAAAAGCGGAAAAGTCGCATATAAAAGCATCCGCTGTTATGCCTGAAACAAAAAATTTTAATGATAAAAATCTCCTGATTTTTAAGGAAATGGAATATTTCCAGCACAACTGGTGAACCGGGCTCCAACAGCCCGGTTTTTTAAAATCAGATTACCTGAAAAATGATACGGAATTATCCCTAATTTTGGTCCCTTATGGAAACTGCAAGACATGTTCAGGAAAAGATGAACCGCCTGGGAAGGGAGAAAAAACCGTTTGTTTTTCTGGTTGATTTTTTAATGATGTATCCCCGGATTTTCCCTTTTCATGATCCTTCAGGACAAATAAAATGGCAAACGCGACACTTTGGCAACTGTAAGTCTCTTCTCCGGAAGCCTGTTTTGAAACATTGGAAAATCAATCCGGTCTCACAACCGGAATACCAAAAAGGATTTGAAATTGTGCAGCGCCATATCCGAATTGGGGATACCTATCTGCTGAATTACACACAACCCACTTTGGTTGAAACCAATCTTACCATTGAAGAAATTTTCCATATCAGCAATGCCTCTTACAAGGTCTGTCTAAAGGACCGGTTTGTATGTTTTTCGCCTGAACCCTTCGTAAGAATAGAAAACGGGAAAATCTCTTCCTTCCCTATGAAAGGGACCATTGATGCAGGCACAAAGCATGCTGAAGAATTGATCATTTCAAATTCGAAAGAGTTAGCCGAGCACAACACCATCGTTGACCTGATCCGGAATGATCTGAGCAGGGTTGCCGGAAACGTAAAAGTTGAAAAGTTCAGGTACCTCGAGCGAATCCACACCAACCAAAAGGATTTATGGCAGGTCAGCTCCAAAATCACAGGCGATTTAACTCCCGATTATCCGGCCGGCATCGGGGACATTCTCTTTACCATGCTTCCTGCAGGGTCCATTTCCGGGGCTCCGAAGAAAAAAACGGTTGACATCATCCTGCAGGCT
>JAFGME010000238.1 GCA_016927695.1 Bacteroidales bacterium | reverse complement strand
GCTGTCCAGTTGATCCTGAGTAAGGGTTGTGGTTCCAAAGGTACAGGTGACCTTATCCCTCGGGAAGGTTTCACCGTCCACAGTCACGTCAAAGCCTTCCGTAAGGGAAACACGTGTGCCCCGGTAGTATTCATTTACGAGAGGCACCTGAAAGCCGGTAGCCTGCTTTCCTTTGAAAACATTCTTAAATCCAAGTTGTAATATTCCCATTGTTTTATTTATTAATTGGTTAAGTTTTAAATTATTCAGGAAGTAGTGTACGCATATCTTTTATTAGATTAAACAGGAATGATGTATTAAATTATTGTTTCGGTTGCTTTAGCCTTACATATAAATCTATAAATGTCTTAATATTATAAAAATAAGTTCTTTGTAACAATTTTCAGATAAAGGTTAAACAGTTTTTAACTGGTTCAACAATTTGAAAACTCAGTCTTGTTATCATGAACCAAGGAAAATTTATATTGTCCTGTTAATTTCCATTACAAAGTCCATCCCTGCCGATATTCATAATGAAGATAATCATTGGCCACGGGAAGGTTTGTAATTTGCATGTTTGGGACATCATATTCTAGAATGGTGTCCGAATTTATTGTTTTCAATGCAATGTTTGCAAGCAGCATGATCTCGGTTAATTTTGCCGCATAGGAAAAATCATTGCTTGATTTCTTTCCGCTCCTGATCGCGCCGATCCAGTCTTCAAAAATATTTCCCGTGCGAGGGATCCATGGATCGGGACCCTTGAAATCAGGATCATAGGGGATGACCTGCGGAAGGGAACCATGGCTGCCTTCGACCATAATGCCTTTATCTCCTATGAACAATGTGCAATAAGTTAGCGAACGTCCGTTTTCCAAAACAGCAGGACGCGGGGGCTCGAGTCCTCCGTCATACCAGGTTACTGTCACCGGCGGCATATATCCGACACCAGGAGTAAAGCGCTCAGGAAATTCATAGGTAACCAGTTCGGACTGGGGAAGATATTCATCGTTGAAAGGTGTTGCTGTTGCTTGAATTTTAATCCTATCAGCTTTATCAAGGTTTAATGCCCATACCGAGGTGTCAAATTCGTGTGCGCCACCGTCACCCATTGCCCCTGTGCCATAATCCCACAAACCCCGCCAGTTGAAGTGGGTAATGTCAGGATGGTATGGCTTTTCCGGCGCAGGACCCAGCCAGACATCCCAGTTCAGGGTTTTGGGAACTCTCATCCCTGCAGGTCTTGTAAGGTTTCCCTGCGGCCAGGTCGGACGGTCAGTTGACATGTGTACTTCACGGACATTTCCGATCACACCTGCCTGGATCCACTCTACGGTTTGCCTGGAACCTTCAGTGGCATGACCCTGATTGCCCATCTGAGTGACCACATCATACTGTTTAGCCAGTTCGGCAAGCCTGCGCGCTTCGAAAACTGTTTTGGCCATAGGCTTTTCAACATACACATGTTTTTTTGCTTTTATGAAAGCTGCCGCAATGGGTGCATGGTTGTGATCAGGAGTGCCTATAACGACTGCATCGATGGACGGTTCTTTTTCCAGCATCACACGCCAGTCAGAATAGATCTTTGCCTTTGGATAGCCTTTGAAAACATGACCGGCATAATTGCTGTCCACATCGCACAGTGCATAAATGTTCGCAAGATTTACCCTTTCACTTCTTTGCCCTGCCATTAGCGTTGAACCCGCCAAAAAGTTGGGAAAGCCTTCACCAGGCCTTCCTCCGCCTCCCGGACCACCAGCTCCTCCTCCGCCAGCCATTGAGGCCCTTTCTTTTTCCAAAGTTGCCAGTTGCTCCTTTGTATAAGGTTGACCCGTAGAGGTACGCTGAGGCCTGATTACTGCTTCATCAGGAGAGCATACCTGCTGGATGTCGCCTCCTCCCTGAGCTCCAACACCGATTCCGGCCACATTAACCATATCGCTGGGTTGCTGATATCCCCGTCCGGCCATGACATGGCTGGGGATGATGGTAAATGCCGCAGTTGCTGCACCTACGGTTCCCAGGAAATTTCGCCTTGACAAATTTCCCGGATTCTTGTTTTCTTTTGCTGATTTTTTCATGATTATCTTTCTAAATTAAAATATATTATCTTATTCAACCGATCCTATGCATCAGTTTAACTGTTATTTAACACATTAAAAGAGAGGCTGCCAGTATGCAATACCCGACAGCCTCATCATACTAATTATGAAACGAAATAAAAAAACCTTATACACCAAGTATTCGCTTCAACATGACATGCTGCCGGCGCACCTCGTCAACTTCATCCACATCATATATGGTCCCAATCCGCTGCCCTTCGAACTCGGTGCATATGTAACCGTCAAAACCATGCTGCATCAGAACGGGGATCACTTCGTCGTATATGAGGGTTGCATCCCTGAACTCATCTCCCTTGGTCATTTCATGGCACTTGCCGTGCATGTGCTTGCTGTATTTGAGAAGCGGAATCAGGTCTTTCGGGTCGTTACAATTTGCCCCTGCCCTGTAAACCGATGCCACGTAAGCTGTGTCTCCCGGCTGAGGCTTCATCCCCTTCACTCTGTTTTCGACTTCGGCCTGGGCTATCCCTTTTCTGTAGGAGTCTTCGATATACAGCGCAATATCCCGGGTAAGGTTTCCTGCCTTGATCTGCAGTTCACGTGTCAGAGGCCTGGGGTACTTCTGAAAAATCCCCATATCAAAATTAAAGCCTATTGCATGAGGAAATTTCTCTGCCAGCTTAACCACATAATCAATGTATTCACCGTACAGCTTCATGGGTGAGTGTATCTCCATTGCCATATGAATGCCATGTTTTTCAGCCACAGGGATGGCTTTTTCGATGACCCATAACGGTGGTCCGAGCCTTGCCACCTTCATTCCCAGTTGCTTAGCAATGATGAAATCACGTTCCAGGAATGCCACGTTCTCCTCAACGGTCATGTATTGCTTGCGCCTGCAACTTTCCACAAAACCAGTAAGACAATAGGGTACGGTACCGAATTCATCCATCATTTCCCACCACTCATCCACGAACTTGTTTGTAACATTGGGATAACCGGCTTCACCTGGCAATGAATGTGTCATGTATTCAACACCATAAGCACCGATGTCTGACATTTCCTCCAGGCAATCCCTCAGTGTCATGCCTTTTTCCATCATGGCCCGCTGGTAACTGTATA
Organism: Bacteroidales bacterium; assembly: GCA_016927695.1. Classification (GTDB taxonomy): domain Bacteria; phylum Bacteroidota; class Bacteroidia; order Bacteroidales; family JAFGHD01; genus JAFGHD01. The sequence goes on along the minus strand of JAFGME010000238.1, from coordinate 1,139 downwards.
GGGCAACACCCCTTTTCACTTTATGGTTGGGAGCAGTAGTTTTGGCTGATAATTCAGATGATGCAGGATTGGCAGCAAGTGCACCCGCTCCGACAACAGTTGTTGCAGTCGCTCCGGCAACAGTTGATATAAATTGTTTGCGATTCATCTCTAAATGTTTTTTTTGTTATGTAAAATGCTATGTTTAAATTACAAGAACCATATCCAGTGAACACGATCTGAGTCCTGCCATGGGATCTGTGCTGGTCTTTGCCTGTGATGATGTGGCAAATCCTGTTCCAAACCCCCCGGCATACGCAAATTCATAACCAGCCGGTGGTGTTTCATAAGTTCCGTATGAATTCTCATAACTGATGCCGCATTCTACTTTATGCAAACCATCTGTCAAGCCACCCGGCTTTTCAACAATGATGGTTGCCAGATCACCATAATACCAGAAATCTTCGTAAGCCTGGTCAACATCCGCAAACCGGTAGGTCTTGTTTCCGATCTTAATGGTTATTTTATCATTGGGATAATGCACGCCGTCAACCCTTACGGCAAATCCCCTGAATGATGCAGATACCCATAACCCGCGATAATAAGGAAGGTGTATCTTGAATTGAAAACCTGTCGTCTGGCCTCCCCGGATCACATTCCTGAAGCCTTGTCTGTGTAAAAATAGTTCCCACATAATTGTATTATTTAATGATTTATGAAATTAAACATTCAAATTACCAATGTAATCTTCCTACTGAAAGGTCTTGCAGGTCCCTCCACGCGGCTACCATAGGATGGCCTAATTCTCTGTGCAACACTAACGTCATGAGTACCAGGCTTCAGACCTCCCGGTTTCAGGATGGTCAGGATCATCGGGTCAGTATATTCCCACCTTACGTCAGTTGCATAGGCAGTTTCTTCAAAAGTGTAGGTGCCACCGCCGACCGTGAAAAGAATCTTGTCAATACCAAATTTTTCACCGTCTACCGCAACCTCATAAGTGCCCAGTTTTGGTATGATAATGCCTTGATAGTATGGCATCCTCACCATAATCTGAAAACCGATGATCTGGCTGTTTCGTTTCACATTCTGAAACCCTCTTGATAATAATGTATATTGTGCCAACATTTTCTTATGATTTAATAGTTGATAAAATTAAT
>JAFGME010000237.1 GCA_016927695.1 Bacteroidales bacterium | reverse complement strand
TAAAAGGCATATGCTCTACCTGCTGAGCTACGGAATCGAAAAGAGGGTGCAAAGATAGACTTTTTTTAAGTTTGAGAATAAATTTGCCGGAAAAAATTCACCTTTTACCAAAATACCCGGCGATGATGTCATTAGCATTTTTTGGAAGATTTTTGCCGAACCCGGGACCCTCCCGAGTACTCGGGATGCTCTACCTGCTGAGCTACGGAATCGTAAAACGGGTGCAAAAATTGATATTATTTTCTTTCCGGCCATGAAGTTTTCCAGTTAATTGACCATTGCTCATGTAACCCTGAAATAACCATGGATTGCAAGCCAGATGCATTCGGGGTTGCCCCGGGTGTACGCTACCCTGTGCTTTTGACGGGCCGGGATAAAAACGTAATCCCCCGTTTCAAGCCGTATCTGCCTGCCATCCTCAAATTCAAGCGCCGCTGAGCCTTGCAATAGCAACACCCACTCATCCTTTTCCTGATCGTACCACCTTCCCGGCTCTTTATAATCTTTTTTTGTACATATCCTCTCCAGAGAAAAATCCCCTCCGTTAAAGAGTGTTTCAAAAATTTCCTGCTCCCCGGCCGGGTTTTCCGGGGATGAAAAAAAATTTCCGTTTTTGCTGTTCATTATAAACCGGAGTATGAGCTATTATATTTCTCCCTTTCCTTCCCTGATCACCTCAATGGTTTCACCTGTGCAGTCGATGATCGTAGAAGGTATATTGTCCCCAAATCCTCCGTCGATCACAACATCCACCAGGTTTTTGTATTTTTCATATATCAACCCCGGATCGGTGGTGTATTCAATGATCTCGTCCTCATCATGTATGGATGTCGACATGATGGGATTGCCCAGTTCCTTTATGATCGAAGCAACGATGTTGTTATCGGGTATCCTTATCCCGATGGTTTTTTTATTGCTCTGGAAAATTTTTGGTATGTTATTGTTGGCGTTTAGGATGAAAGTATACGGTCCGGGCAGTGTGCTTTTCATCAGCTTAAAAACCTCGTTGGGGATGGGTTTGGTATACTCTGAAAGTTGACTCAGGTCATAAAACAGGAAGGAGAAATTTGCCTTTGCCTTTTTAACCCCTTTTATTCTTGCGATCTGTTCTATCGCCTTCGAACTGCTTATATCGCATGCCAAAGCGTAGATGGTATCCGTAGGTATGATCACCAGGCCCCCTTTACCTAAGGTTTCAACGGCGGTTTTTACTTGTCTTGTGCCCGGATTATCAGGATGGATCTTTAAAAGCATTTTGTGTTTTTATTAAACAGGGTGCAAAATTACACAAATAATATAAAAAAAATTTGGTCATCAAAGGTATTTGTTGTATATTTCGTTGATTTAAAACTAAATAGATATGCAATGCCCTGTTTGTAACAAATCCGGTATTCCGGAAGAAGCAATCACCTGCCCGGAATGCCAGAGCGATCTTCAATCGCTCCATCTGATCGAAAAGATTGATAAAAGCCACAGAAACAGGCTTTATCTTTCAGTCATCCTTGCCGTAGCCCTCCTGCTTGTGGCAGCCGCATGGATATTTACCGGTTTGAACAGAAGCAGTCACGGAACGAAAGAATCCGTGGACGCCGGAAACGCACTGATCACCGAATCCACGGTTATGTCAGAGTTGAAGGCGGAAAATGCCGCCCTTGCCGCCGCCAACGAGAAACTGACAGCCGAAATTACCCAACTGAAGGCAAAGAAAGAAACCGGATATGTCGTCAAAGAAGGGGAGTCCCTTTTTACGATTGCGAGAAAAATATTCGGCAATGGCTTCAGGTACACCGAAATCGCCGAAGCCAACAATATCGCGGATCCCAATAAGATCGTGGTGGGTCAGAAACTAAAAATCCTTTATTAATCCGGAGTTATGGCGAAAAATGAGAACATTCAACTGCTCAGGACACGGATCACTGATCATCTGGGCAATATCAAAACCCTCAGGGACAGGGTTTCTGAATTGGAGAAGGAAACGGATCATCTGAAAAATACGGTGAAGCAAAAGGAAAATGAGCTTACATCGGCAAAGCGCAAAATGGATGAGTTGAAGACGCTGCTGGAGGATGCCAGGAAGGAGTCAGAGGCGTTGAGAAAAAAGCTTGAAGAAAGCAGGAAAAACAAGGATTAACCGGTCAGGGCGCCCGTTAATTCCAGAGCGCCTGAAAATCCGTTTTCGTCAAGATAAGCATTGATCCCGTCAATGATTTTCAGGGAAACCTGGGGATCAATGAAGTTGGCTGTGCCGACTTGTACCGCTGCAGCGCCGGCAAGTATAAACTCCAAAGCATCCGTGGCACACATAATGCCTCCGATTCCAATGATTGGGATTTTAACGGCCTGATAAACCTGCCATACCATGCGGAGGGCTACCGGTTTTATGGCCGGCCCGCTCAATCCGCCGGTTTTTGTGTAAAGCACGGGTTTCCTTTGCTTTGCATCTATGGCCATACCCAGCAGTGTGTTGATCAGCGACAGGGCATCTGCCCCGGCATCTTCGACCACCTTCGCCACATCGGTAATGCTGGTTACATTGGGAGAGAGCTTAACTATGAGTGTTTTTTTGTACACCTGACGGATGGCACGTGTAACCGCCGATGCAGAAGGGCAGGAGATGCCGAACTCCATCCCGCCGGCTTTGACATTGGGACATGATATATTCAGCTCAATGGCCGGTATCCTGTCCAATTCGTTCAGCTTTTCGGCCACTTCAATGTATTCCTCCACAGTGGATCCGTTCACATTTGGGATGATATGTGTGTCGAAATTTTTTATCCGTGGATATATCTCAGAGATGAAATGGTCGATGCCCTTGTTTTGCAGGCCGATGGCATTCAGCATACCCGAGGGCGTCTCCGCCATCCGTGGGTAGGGATTGCCTTCCCGGTTTCCGGGTGTCAGCCCTTTGATGAATACGCCGCCCAGCCTGCCCACATCCATGAACGGCAGGAATTCCTCTCCGTAACCGTAAGTGCCTGAGGCTGTGGTGACCGGATTTTTAAGCTCAAGGCCCCCTATGTTCACTCTCAGGTCTGCCATTTCAATTGTTTTGTGTTGAAAACGGGGCCGGAGGTGCAAACGCATTTATTGCCCTCAACGGTTTCGGTGACACAGGAAAGGCACACGCCGAAGCCACAGGCCATGGTGTTTTCAAGCGATGCCTCACAGGGGATTCCCGCTGCTGCCGAAAGGGCAGCCACCGCTTTCATCATGGGTTCGGGGCCGCAGGTGTATATCATGTCGAAATCTGAAATGTTATCCTTTAAAGCGGGATGGCCTGTCACTATGCCATGATGCCCTCTCATCCCATCTTCGGTGGTGACAAGCACCTTTCCGAAGGGTTCGAACATTTCCGTCAGCACGATGTCGCTGGCTGACCTTGCGCCAAACAGGAAGGAGCTTTCAATGCCCAGTTCCCGGAGCAGTTTGCCCAACAGAAGAAATGGGGCAATGCCGGAGCCGCCGCCCACCATCAGGACTTTGCTTCCCGGGGCCGGGAATGAAAAACTGTTTCCCAAAGGGTAAATCAGGTTCAGGATATCCCCTTTTTTATGTTCACTGAGTTTTCGCGTTCCCTCTCCGATTATTTTGATGTAAAAGCTCAATGTCTGCTGCTCCTCATTCACATCGAATACTGAAAAAGGCCTGCGCAGGAAGGTTTTGGGTGAATTATAAAGGAGTATTTCGGCAAAATTCCCGGGAAGGATTTCAGGAAATGGTCCCGGCGCCTTCACATGTATGATGCAATGCCCTGCAGCGGGGTGCTCCGTTGCAACCACTTCATGGTCGGCCACTATTTTCTGACCGGGAGGTTTCATGGCAACTTGCCGGTTCTGAGATTATTCTTCAACTGACTCTTCTTTTTCTGCACCGGTCGGTTTTTCCTGTTCTGATGCCTCTTCTCCGCCCCGGGCATCCTGCTCTTCTTCGGTGAAGTCCAGGAGATTGTGTTCCTGAAGGAGGTTATACCAGTGAACGATCTTTTTTATGTCGGAAACATACACCCTTTCCTTGTCATAAGCAGGAACAGCTTCTTCAAAAAAAGCCTTGAGTTTCTCATTGTCCGATTTATGTGAAAGGGCCGCCTTGCCTTCAAGTTTCTCAAAAATGGCCTTTAATACATCCCTCAGTGGCAGGTCTTCCTCGTCGGTGTAAACGCTGATCTCCTCGAGTGAGCTTATTTTTTCGTGGCTGAAAGCCGTATGCCTTTTCCCATCCACGATGGATTCGACCACAAGGCCGTTTTTCGTCTGTGTCAGCATTTTATAAAGCCCGGGCCGTCCGCTGATGGCCATAATTTTAGTTAAATCCATTCATCCTTATTTTTGAACAAAATTAGCAATATATTTTTAACTTCAAACGATTTTGTAGTTCTTGTACTCTCCCGGCCTCCAACCCGTTTTATTTTCGATGAGATTGGAAATCCGGGTTTTTAAAGAGAGCTTTTTGCAGGTGGGATCGAAGCTGAATTTCCAGTTTTTACTTTCTATCCTGTTTTTCATCACAGCAGGATGGGCTCCCTCAAAATGAGCCAGTGAGTCGATGGCCGAATAGTCGAATTTGTCTGCATCGGGGATATTTTTTCCAATCCAGCTTTCATCGTGCCACAGTTTATTGAATTCCTGCTGTTTTGCCTGTTGTATTTCAGGAGGTTTAACCCATCCGTAATGATATACGTATGCCTCTACAGGCTTTACCCTGAGCATAGCTCCGTCCTTTCTGAACCCCTGGGCATCTTTATATGACCGGATGGATTTGTTGTTCCGGATGATCCTGATTTCGCGCCTGTACCATTTTCTTGAATCGCCCACATAATCATACGATCCGTAAAAATGGAGGTAATTGAAAAGCAGACCTTCAACTTCCGGCACATCAAGCCATTTCTCCATTGCATCACGGATGGCAGGCAGATATTTTTCGTGTACACATTCATCCCCCTGTATATAAAAGGCCCAGTCGTAATCGTCCTCAATTTCCATGAATGCCTTGTTGGTTTCATCTGCAAGAACCCTGCCTCCTGTTCTGAGTTTTTCATCCCAGACCGTGGGGATGATTCTGATTTTATCGGAGCCGACGGACCGGATGAGCGCTTCCGTTTCATCCTCCGATTGGCCCAGGGCGATCACAAACCCGTCACATAGTGGCAGAATGGAGGTAATGGCCTCTTTTACAGGATAGTCAAACTTAACTGCATTTCTGATAAATGAAAAACCGCAGACTCTCATGCGGGATGCTTTGCTAATAATTGATGATGCCAATATAATTCTCCGGACTGAGGTTTTTCAACTCCTGTTTGACTTCGGGTGAAATTTTGAGCCTGTCGATGAATTTATGGAGCGTTTCCTTTGTGATCAGTTCATTTTTCCGTGTCAGTTCCTTGAGCTTTTCATAAGGTTTTGTCACCCCTTCGCGTCTCAGGATGGTTTGAATCCCCTCTGATATTATGGCCCAGTTTTTAGAAAGGTCTTCTTCCAGTTTGGATGGATTCAGAATGAGCTTGTTAAGCCCCCGCATCAGCATTTTATATGCCAGCAGGGAATGAGCGACAGGTACCCCCAGGTTTCTCACCACCGTGGAGTCGGTCAGGTCTCTCTGCAACCGTGAAACCGGAAGCTTATCGGCCAGGTGGACAAACACTGCATTGGCTATGCCCAGGTTGCCTTCGGAGTTTTCAAAATCAATGGGGTTCACCTTGTGGGGCATGGTGGATGAGCCAACCTCGGTGGCTTTTATTCTTTGTTTGAAATATTCCATCGAGATATAACTCCACAAATCCCTGTTCAGATCAATGAGGATGGTATTTATCCGCCTGATGTTATCACAGAAAGCGGCCAGATAATCGTAATTCTCCACCTGGGTGGTTATTTTCTGGCGCTCAAGTCCCAGTTTTTTGATGAATTCATCGGCAAACCTGTTCCAGTCGATGTCAGGATATGCGGCATGATGGGCGTTGAAGTTGCCTGTAGCCCCGCCGAATTTGGCAGTGAAAGGGATATTCTTCAATAACTTCTGCTGGTGTTTTAACCGTTCGGTGAAGACATAAAGCTCTTTGCCAAGGGTGGTGGGTGAGGCAGGTTGCCCGTGCGTCCGTGCAAGCATGGGTACCTTTTTCCATTCTTTGGACAATTCGTTCATTTTGCCGATCACCTTGTTCATCTGTGGGAAAAGGCTGTCGTGGCATGCAAGTTTTAAAGCATACGGAATGGCCGTGTTGTTGATGTCCTGTGAAGTGAGTCCGAAATGCAGGAACTCTTTATATTGGCCAAGCCCAAGTCGTTCAAACTCTTTTTTCAGGTAATACTCCGCCGCTTTCACATCGTGATTGGTTATCTCTTCAATTTTTTTAACCTCCTTGGCGTGTTTAAAAGTAAAATTACGGCAAATAGAACGCAAATCATCAAACCTGGTTTTATCGAAACCGGCAAGCTGCGGCAGAGGTATTTCGCAGAGGGCAATAAAGTATTCCACTTCAACAAAAATCCTGTAGTTGATATAGGCGGCCTCCGAAAAAAAGTAGGATAAGCCCTCCACCATCTTACGGTAACGGCCATCGATAGGGGATATGGCGCTTACTTTTGTGAATTCCATAATAGAAGTTTTTACATCAAAAATAGAAAATTATTTGGATTGCAAGCTTTATTGTGAAAAAAGCTTGCTAATGGAGATGGGATGTGATGATGTTTTTAAGCTCGTTTGCCTTCACCGGAGGATGGATAATGCCTTTAAATGCGTAGGAAATATGCCCTGTTTCTTCTGAAACGATCAATGCCAGTGCATCTGAGTTTTCGGTGACTCCGGCCGCGGCCCTGTGCCTTAACCCCAGATGGGCAGGGATGCGCTGGCTTACCGACACAGGTAAAAGACACCTGGCAGCATTGATTTTGTTGTTTTGTATGATGACGGCCCCATCGTGAAGAGGGCTGTTTTTAAAAAAAATGTTCATCAGGAGCTGATCGGAGATAACGGCATCCATTTTCTCACCGGTCTGGGCATATTGATCAAGACCGATTTTATTGGCAAAAACGATCAGGGCGCCGGTTTTTGATTCGCTGAATTTACTGCATGCCATGATCACCGGGTCAACGTTAATATCGTTGGTTTTGCCAAAATCCAGTTTCCACAACAGGAAGCGCCTCTTTTTTCCCACATTTCTGAAGCCGGGCGTGCCAACCATCAGAAGGAATTTTCTTATCTCAGGCTGAAATACCACAATCAATGCGATGAACCCTACGCTGATAAAGGCGCCGAATATTTCACTCAGCAATTCCATTTCGAGGGCCGATACCAGCTTCCAGGCTAAGTACACGGCTACAATGCCGAAAAGAATATTGATGGCTGCAGTTCCCTTTAACAGATTGTATAACTCAAACAGAAGGTAAGCTACAAGCAGGATGTCAACCACATCCCAGATGTTGAATTCGATGAATAAGGTAATGAAAGATACCATGAATCCAAAAGTAGTTAATTTGGTGCAATTAATGGAGTTTTTCCCTCTTCAGAAGATAGGGGAGCAAAACCTGGGAGAAGCCTTTGTTAATGTCGGCCTCTATGAAATCAATATGGTACTGCCCGCATTTGAGCTTCAGTTCGTTCTTATATCTGCCGGCAGCCTTAACATAATGCTCCCTGACCTCGGAGGGAAGTATCTTTAATTGTTCTCCGCTTTCAAGGTCAATCAGCTTGTAGGGCCTGTTCTCATAATCAAAATCCAGTTCTTTGCTTTTATCGTTTACATGAAAAAGGATGACCTCATGCTTGTTGTGTTTCAGGTGCTGGAGAGCAGAAAACACCTGGGCCTCGTCGGCGCTGTTGTCTAACATATCACTGAAAATAACCACCAGCGACCGCTTATGTATCTTCTCCGCAATCTCGTGAATGGCCTCCACGGCATTGGTTTTCTTTTTGGCCTCAGGAGAAACGGGTTGCAACAGGTTTTCAAGGCGCCCGTAAATATACTTTTGGTGCACCGAACTTGATTTGCAGTCGGTATGCAACTCAATTTCATCGCTGAATATGCTGATACCGAAAGCATCCCTTTGCTTTTTCAAGAGATAGATCATAGAAGCGGCGGCATACACCGAAAAAGTGATTTTGTCCGGCCGGTCAACAGAAATCTTCCTGTCCACGGGAAAATACATGGATGAGGAATTGTCCAGGATGATCTGGCAGCGAAGGTTCGTTTCCTCTTCATATTTTTTCACATATAATCGGTCTGTTCTTCCGTAAAGCTTCCAGTCAATATTTTTGATGGATTCTCCCGCATTATATAACCGGTGTTCGGCAAATTCTACCGAAAACCCGTGGAACGGACTCCTGTGCAAACCCACAATAAAGCCTTCCACTACCTGACGGGCAAAAAAATCGAGCCCGCCGAAGGGTTGCAACCTGCTATGGTCTAATTGGATGCTCAATTAAAACCCTTGATTACTTGATTAAATGATAGAAATTATAAGTCAGCAATGAAAACGGGGGTTTTCACCCGAAGGCGCTTTATAACAGCGTTTCCAGTTTGTTTACCAGAATCTGTTTTGGAACGGCGCCCACCTGTTTGTCAACCACTTCGCCATTTTTGAAAAACAAAATGGTGGGGATGTTTCGTATGCCAAACTTTACCGAAACTCCGGGGTTGCTGTCTACATCAAGCTTTCCAACCACCACTTTTCCTTCATAGTCATGTCCGATTTCCTGGACAATGGGACCCACCATGCGGCAGGGTCCGCACCACTCGGCCCAGAAGTCAACCAATACCGGTTTGTCCGATTTCAAAACGATCTCATCAAAATTATGATCCGTGATTTCTAATGCCATATTTGTTGTTTTTTCGTTAAACCATTGAACGTTCAAAATTATATTTTTTTATTTTCCGGTCATCAATTTTTTTTAAGGTGAAAATCATTCCACCCTGAATTGCACCTCCTTCATCCCCGATATCGTCCTGATAAAGCTTTCCGGATCCACTTTCCTGCGTGATGTCATCTCCAGTGAAACATTATTATCGCTGTCAATGACCTGTATAATTAAAGAAGCATTGCCTTTCTGCTTTTCGGTAATAAGTTTCAGTTTCCCTGACAACTCCCTCGTGATGTCCCGGAGTTGTACTTTTAATGTGATTTTACCGGCGAGCTTATTTAATAACTCCGAAAGGAGGTATACCTGGCTGATCTTCACTTCCAATGACTCAGCCGGGCCTTTGGATTTTCTTTGCACTCTCGCTTTGATGAATATGGCCGTTCCTTCCACAAGAAAGTGTTTGAATTTCAGATAGTCTTCATTAAAAAGGATAAGGGGCAGGAAATCGTTGAAATCCTCAATGGTGAATGACGCAAAGGGAGACCCTGACTTGGTTGACCTGTGGTTTACCTGCGTAACAAGCCCGGCAAAGGCGATGTTCCTGTTCAGGTATTGTTTGATGTTTTGTTTTATATCAGTGAGATTAACATTGCTGAAACTGTCCATCTCAAGTTTGAAATCCTCCAATGGATGCCCGCTCATATAAAACCCGGTAACCTCTTTCTCATTCCTGAGTTGTTCCAGCTTGGTCCAGGGTGGGCACCCGGGCAGGTCGGGATCCCTGATCTCCAGGTTGTCTAAGTCGCCGAACAGGTTTACCTGTGCCGAATTTCTCCTGGATTGTACGCTGGAAGCGTGTTTGATCACTTTTTCAAGAAAGATGCTGTCGTCGGTATTTTCCCTGTGGAAATAAACCGCGCGGTGGGCATTTTCAAAACTGTCGAAAGCCCCTGACATCGCAAGCGCTTCCAGGCTTCTTTTGTTGACATTCCTCAGGTTGACCCTCCCGGTAAAATCAAAGATACTCTTATAGCTTCCGTTTTCATTACGCTCTTTCACAATATTCTCTACAGCAGATTCGCCGACGTTTTTCACAGCGGCAAGCCCGAAACGTATTTCCCCCCTGGGATTAACGGTGAAGTTCAGTTCGCTCTCGTTGATGTCGGGACCTAAAACCTGGATGTTCTGCCTTCTGCATTCATCAATAAAAAAAGTTATTTTCTTAATATCCCGCAGATTGTGTGTTAACACAGCCGCCATGTATTCGGCAGGATAATGCGCTTTCAGATAGGCCGTTTGATAAGCGATGATGGAATATGCGGCAGAGTGCGATCTGTTGAATCCGTATTTGGCGAACTCCATCATGATGTTAAATATTTCCTCGGCCCTTTTCTTGTCGATATTTTTTTCAGCAGCCCCTTCAATAAAAAGGTTCTTCTGCTGGGTCATGATATCCATGTTCTTTTTGCCCATGGCGCGGCGGAGCAGATCTGCCTTTCCCAGGGAAAAGCCTCCGAGTATCTGTGCAGCATGCATGATCTGTTCCTGGTAAACCATGATCCCGAAAGTGGGCTTCAGTATCTCCTCTAACAGGGGATGGGGGTACTCCACTTTTTCCCTGCCATGCTTTCGCTGGATATAAGTCGGGATGAAATCCATCGGACCCGGCCTGTACAGGGCATTCATGGCAATCAGGTCTTCTATGTGGGTGGGTTTCAGATCCCTCAGGTAGGTTCTCATGCCTTCCGACTCAAACTGAAAAGTGCCCACCGTGTCGCCTCTTTGATACAATTCAAACGTTTTCTGATCGTCAAGCGGAAGGTTTTCAATATCAATTTTTTTCTTGTGCCGCTTGTAGATGTTTTCTACGGCGTCTTTCATGATGGAGAGGGTCTTGAGACCCAGGAAATCCATTTTCAGCATGCCCACACTCTCCACAAGTTTCCCTTCATACTGGGTGACGGGTAAAGTCGAATCTTTTGCCGTGCTGAGAGGGATGTGATCAATGAGGTCGTCGGGGCCTATGATCACTCCGCATGCATGGGTGCCGGTGTGTCTTGCCGATCCTTCCAGTATTCCGGCAAAAGTGAGGGTCTTTTTTTCCAGTTCCGTCCCTTTTTCCAACACCTCGGCCAATTCACCAACCTCTTTGTATGCGCCTTTCAGTGTGATGCCCGGTTTTTCGGGTACAAGTTTTGCAAGGCGATCGGTTTCGGGAAGCGACAGCTTGAGTACCCTCCCGACATCCCTGATGGCAAGTTTGGCGGCCATGGTGCCGAAAGTGATGATCTGTGCCACCCGGCTTGATCCGTATTTTCCTACCACATATTTGAGCACTTTATCCCGCCCCTCATCATCGAAATCCACATCTATATCAGGCATGCTTACGCGGTCGGGGTTCAGAAACCTCTCGAAAAGCAGGTTGTAACGGATGGGATCAACGCTGGTGATGCCGGTGCAGTATGCCACTGCGGATCCTGCCGCCGATCCTCTTCCGGGTCCGACAATCACGCCCATTTCCCTTGCTTTGTTGATAAAATCCTGCACAATCAGGAAATATCCCGGGAAGCCCATATTGCCGATCACCTCAAGCTCAAAATCAATCCTTTTCCTGGTTTCTTCGTCCATGCCGGGGTAAAGTCTTTCGGCTCCTTTATAAGTGAGGTGGCGCAGGTACTCATTCTCATCGTAAAATCCTTCCGGTAAAGGAAAACGCGGCAGGATCACATCCTGGTTAATATCATAATCTTCAACCTTGTCAACAATTTCCTGTGTGTTTGTAATGGCTTCCGGTGTTTCCGGGAAAAGGGCAGCCATCTCGCCCGGCGTCTTGAGATATTCCTGACCCGAATAGTGCATGCCTTCCGTGTCGTCAATATCCTGGTTGGTGTTCAGACATATCAGTATCCTGTGGGCTTCAAAATCGGCCTTCTCAATAAAATGTACATCGTTGGTGGCAATGAGCCTGATGTTGTTTCTTTCTGCAAGCTTTATCATAGCCCGGTTCACTTCCGCCTGTTCGGCCAGACCATGATTCTGAAGCTCAAGATAGAAGTCGTCACCAAATACCTCTTTATACCACTGCAACGCCTCGTGGGCTTCCTCAATGCCTTTGTTCAATATGATGCCCGGAATTTCACCCCCCAGACAGGCCGTGCTGCATATCAGCCCCTCGCTGTATTTCTGCAGTATCTCTTTGTCAATGCGGGGAGTGTAATAAAACCCTTCCAAAAACCCAAGAGAGGAGAGCCTGGCCAGATTGTGGTAACCCTTTTTGTTTTTTGCCAGAAGGATCAGATGATGCCCGCTGCGGTCCTGCTTTCCCTTCTTTTCAAACCGGCTGCCTTCGGCTACATATATCTCGCATCCGAGGATGGGTTTAATGCCTTTTTTCCGGGCTGCATTGAAGAATTTCAGCACACCGAACATGTTGCCATGATCGGTTATCGCAAGGGATGTCATCCCTGCCTCGGCAGTTTTGTCCAATAACCTGTCGATGTTGGCGGCGCCATCCAGTATCGAGTATTGTGTATGTACGTGTAAATGTGTAAAATCGGGCATTTTTGTCTGATTATTCCGGTTCGAATCTTAATGGCATAAAAATATATAAAAATAAACGGGGATTTTACAGTGTTGAAAATTATTGAAAAATATATATTTGGACTTTATTTCGTCTTAACCTGTTCAAATGGAAAACTGCAGCAGCTTTTTATCGCTTTGCCTCATTGTTATCCTGGTGGTCTTTGCAGAGATGCCATGCCATTGCCAGAACGAGAAGGCTGTAAATGACCTTGTTTATTATGGATTCGGCAGGTTTGACACGCTCATTAAAAAAGATGTCGCACTGCCTGCGGTTTTCGATTTGCGCGGCACAGGCAGGCTGGGCAGGGTGAAGAAACAACCCGCCAGAGGCTGCTGGTCTGCAGCAAGCATTTCATCTCTTGAATCTACGGTTCTTTCATCCGGATACGGTGATTTTGTCCTGTCGGAAAAAAATCTCTATTCCTTTCACGGATTTGATTCCACCCGGACAGGAAACGGAAATCATTATATGGCTACGGCATATTTTACCCGCGGCAGCGGACCGGTGATCAGGGGCGGCATTTGGGACACTTTGTACAATGCCCGGCCTGAAATCCCTTTCCTGGTCACCGAAGCGATGTATCTGCCCTCCGATCCGGAAGTCATCAAACAATCGGTCATGCATTGCGGCGCTGTATATTCCATGATGAACTACACCGTAAGTTTTTTTGACGACAGTACTTATATGTATTGCCTGCCCATGAGCAAAAAGATCAACCATGTCGTAAATATCACAGGCTGGAATGACACACTGACGGCGCCCGGAGGACGGGGGGCATGGATTGTGCAGAACTCAAGGGGGGAGGAATATGCTGATTCAGGGTTCTTTTATATTTGCTATCGTGATGTTAACATTTTGGAATATAATGCATTGTGGACGGAGTGGATGGATTTTGACCGCAAAATGGAAATACTCTGTTACGATACCTGCGGCTCCTTTGAATCGTATGGTTTCCGCGATTCTGTGGCCTGTGGTCTGGTGAGGTTTTCCTCCGAAACGGATATGGATCTTACCATGCTGGGTTTTTATGTAAACCATCCCAATACTTCTGTCATTGCTAAAGTGTATACCCGATTTGACACAGCCACCCGCACGTTGGAAGGGGAGGTCTATTCCTCGGAAAGACATACCTTCCGGTATCCGGGATATTACAACATCAAACTGAACGGGAAGCTAAGGATGAAAGGGCGGAAAGATTTTTTCGTGGAGATGAGGTTTGTTTCTCCCGGTCAGGAAAAGCCCGTTCCTGTTGAGGTTTTTATCAGGGATTACTGTGATCCGCACATCACTGCCTCTACCTGCTGGGTTAATCCCGATAGTGAAAAATGGCCTGAAGCATGGTATGAATGTGGCCGGAACAGCCCCTGGCCCTATCTGAATTTCGACATCTGCATCAGGGTGTATGGTTTTCCTGTAGAAGAATAGACGGGCTGCACGTTTCCGGCGGATCATGAACCCACCTTCTTCACCGAATCGATCACTGTTCCGTCAACCCATTTGATCACCGCAACCAGCTCATCGTCAAGGGCGGGTTTGTCGGGTTTTCCGCATATTTTTTCTGCTTCATCCTTCAGTTCTTCGATGCTTTTCAGTGGGAGGGGGGAGCCTTTCATTCTTTCCAGGAGGTCTGTCCTCGCAGGATTGACGGCAATTCCCCTTTCGGTAACAATAACATCGATAAGCTCTCCCGGCCCGCACAGCGTGGTCACCTCATCCCTGATCACCGGAATCCGGTCTCTGAACAAGGGTATGGGCAGGATGGTGGTTTTGGAGAAGAGGCAGTTCTGCCATCCTCCTATTCCGTGAAGCAGGTAACCATCAGAGTGGGTCACCACATTGGCATTGAAGTTAACATCCACTTCCGTAGCGCCTAAAATAACCACATCGACCATGCCTGCGAAATTGCCCTTGCCGTGGTAGTTATAGCTTGTAAAAGGACTTGTGTTCACATGGCCCGGGTTTTCACGCATCGATCTCACACCTTCAAGGTCGAAAGTCTGTCCGTCAAGAATATAATCCACCAGGCCTTCTTCCAGCATTGCGACAGGGTATTTGTTGCTTCCGGCCCTGATGAACCTGGCTTTCCAGCCTCTTTTTCTGAGTATCTCGCCGAAATAAATACCGATCGAAAGGGCAGTGCCGCCGGCGCCGGCCTGGTATGAAAAGCCGTCCCTGATGATCCCCGCCTCATCACAAAATTGTGAGGTGAGTTCAGCGATCAGAAGACGATCCGGGCTTTTAGTGATCTGCGTGGTTCCGGAGATGATCTTTTCCGGAATGCCTGCTTTGTCAACTTTTACCACATAATCCACATAGTTTCCATGAATTTGCCAGGGGATACAGGGGAATGGAACGAGGTTGTCGGTAACCACAATCACTTTGTCGGCATATTGCGAATCGGCCAGGGCAAAGCCGAGAAGCCCGCAGGCCGTCGGGCCTTCCACTCCGTTGGCATTGCCGAAAGGATCCGATGTGGGTGCGGCAATCACGGCAATGTCAATCTGAACCTCACCGTCCTGGACGGCCTGGTATCTTCCTCCATGTGACCTGAGTACGCCCAGCCCTCTCATTTTACCTTCTGATGTGAATTTGCCCAGAGGGCCGTTCATGCTTCCCTCTATTCTGTGTATGGTACCGTCCTGCAGATAGGGGATGAGGTGCTCATGGCAGGGGAAAGAGGCCGATGGAAACCAGCGCAGGTCTTTAACGCCAAGTTCTTTGGCTACATCAAATATCTGGTTGGCGATCAGGTCGCCATTCCTGAAATGATGGTGGGTTGAAATGGTCATCCCGTCTTTCAGCCCGCTCCGGACCAATGCCTCACGAAGCGACGGAACGGTTTTGTTCCCGTCGGACGGGTAGTTGGCACAGGACGAAATCCTTGGGGCAAATTTTCTCCCTTCAGGAATATACTTGCCGACTCCCATAAAAGGGATATGCTTTTCCCCGTTGATCACTTCAGGAACCATTCTTCCCGCTGCATTCTTTACCAGATTGTTATATTTTGTCATCATATTCGGTTTAGTGTGATTATGAGATAAATAATTAGATTTTTGCTGTCATCTCTTCCCTCCATCGGCTGTCAAGCTTTCCGGTTTTTATGGCCAGATCGATGGTTTTTTGTGCCCTTTTAACCACCGGCGGGTCTATCATTTTTGAACCGAGCGCCACCACGCCCAGTCCCTTTTCTGTGGCTTCAATAAAAGCGTTGACAATCTTCCTGGCTTTCTCAATTTCGGCTTCTTCCGGCGCAAAATAATCATGGATCACCCTGATCTGCCTGGGGTGGATACAACCCATCCCGTCAAATCCCAATAACTTGGATGCCAGTACATTCTGCTTCAACCCCTCCATATTTGAAATGTCTGAATAAACGGAATCAATGGCCTGGATACGGGCCGCCTTTGCGGCATTAACAACCATGCTCCTGGCAAAAAACGATTCTGTGCCTTCCTGCGTCCTCATGGCGCCAATGTCGGCTGTGTAATCCTCAAGCCCAATGGCCAATGCAACCACATTGCCGGCAGCAGCGGCGATTTCGAACGATTTCATGACACCCCTGGCGCTTTCAATGATGGGCATCAGCCAGATATTGTCGTTGATGTTCTTCTTCTGCAGGAGGGCATTGATCCTTTCGTTTACATCGTGTATCTGTCCGGCATCCTCAACTTTCGGAACCAGGATAAGGTTCACATTGTGTCCGACAATATGCTCCAGGTCGGCTGATCCTGCCGGAATCTGGTTTATCCTCACCATCCTCTCGGCTCCGTAAAAATTGATACTGCGTAAAGCATTTCTTACCACAAAGGATGCTTCGTATTTTTTTTCGGGGGCCACGGCATCCTCAAGGTCGAGAATGATCCCGTCGGGTTTGTGGATGCCTGCATTGATCATCAGGCGTGGAGTGTTTCCCGGAAGGTACAGCCTGGAGAATCTGAACCTGTCTTTTGGGGTCTGATACAGGTTGAAATCAGGAATGTCAGGAAGGTACTCCAGTTCCGTCTTAATAAGTTTCTTTACGGCAGCTTCTATCCTTGCCATCATTATCAGGGGCAGCGCTCCGGTGTCATCGATGGTCAACTCCGCATGCTGAATATGAAAATAGGTAAGAACCGATTGGGCTAATTGGCGTATGTCTCTGCCATACAATGCATTTACCTTGCTGTTTACGATGATGTTCAGCCCTCCTTTGTCTTTCAGTTCGAGGCTGACATAACAATCCGACCGTACCCCTTCACCCTTGTTGCCTGCTGTGGCTGTTTTGTGATCGAAATCCATATTATAATGTGTTGTTTTTTTCCGATTTGACGGCCAAATTTAGTATATTTGCCTGATCTGAAACAAAATATTTAAGGGAGAATGTGTAATTTTGTTTCCGGAACAGGATATCGCCTGGAAATGAAAAAATTATGCTTTTCAACCTGAAATATAACAAGAAAATTGTTTTTGCCTGTCTTTTTGCAGGGATGCTTCTGAATGCCTGTAATCAGGACAATACCCCTCCGGTGATCACATTACTCGGAGATAACCCGCATACTCATTGTGTCGGTGTTCCTTACGAGGATGCAGGGGCAAAGGCCACCGATGATGAAGACGGGGACCTGACGGACAAAATCAATGTCACGATAAATGTCAACACTGAAGAAACCGGAACATATCCGGTGATTTATACGGTTAAAGACAATGCCGGAAATGTGGCTGAGAAGGAGCGGACCGTTCATGTGATTTATTGCAGATAGATTGCATGGCAGCCTTACCATAATCCCCGATGGACAACACCCAAAACATTGTATTTATCATAAATCCCCTGGCGGGAGGAAAAGATAAGTCGGACCTGATCCGGATGATCCGGGCTGAATTTGATCCGGCAAAGTATAATGTCAGGATCGAACAAACAAAGTATCCCGGTCACTCAAAGGAAATCTGCATGGACATTCCGGAAAAGAGCATTGTGGTGGCCGTTGGCGGCGATGGAACGGTGAACGAAACGGTGGCAGGGATTGCCGGCAGGGATATCACTATGGGTATCATCCCCGTGGGATCAGGCAACGGACTGGCAAGGCACCTCAGAATTCCTGTCAATCCGGAAAAAGCGCTTCAGGTGATCAAGGCCGGTAAAAACATGAAAATCGACACCGGACTGATTAATGGTATACCCTTTGTAAACATTGCCGGTGTTGGTTTTGACGGAAGAATGGCACGCAGGTTTGCCCAGGGAAAAACGAGGGGTTTTTGGGGGTATCTCCTTAATTTCATCAGGGAATTTCCCGGTTACAAACCCAAAAATTACATGCTGGAAATCCATGGTGAGAGGAGGAAGGTGAAGGCATTGTTCATTGCTTTCGCCAATTCCGACCAGTTTGGATACAACACCACCATTGCTCCTGATGCCGATATTTCTGACGGGTTGCTGGATGTGTGCATCGTGAGAAAACCATTTTTTCTTGAATTACCTGTGATTGCAGGCTTGCTGTTCTGGCATGTGGCCACACGGTCTATTCCAAAGGTCACTTTTATAAAAGCGTCCGAAGTTCAAATCACCATGAACAAAAAGCGTTACTGCAACATTGACGGCGAGGCCGTGAAACTCGGAAAAGTGATCCTGGTGAAAGTCAGGCCCTCCTCCCTGAAAGTCCTGGCGCCCTGATCAGATCACCTGGGTGACCAGTTCTGCGGCTTCTTTCAGCTGAATGGCGGAATATACTTTGAGACCGGCATCATCAATGAGTTTCTTTCCTTCTTCGGCATTGGTTCCCTGCAACCTTACAATGATAGGGACCGATACTTCGCCGATGTTACGGTAGGCATCCACTATGCCCTGTGCAACGCTGTCGCACCTTACAATGCCGCCGAAGATATTGACCAGGATGGCTTTCACGTTAGGATCTTTGAGAATGATCCTGAAGGCTTCTTCCACCCTCTTTGAATCGGCCGATCCGCCAACATCAAGGAAGTTGGCCGGTTCGCCGCCCGATAGTTTGATGATGTCCATGGTGGCCATGGCAAGACCTGCCCCGTTCACCATACAGCCAACGTTGCCTGATAGCCTGATGTAGCTCAGGTCGAACTTGCTGGCTTCCACTTCCATGGGATCCTCTTCATCGAGGTCGCGCATGGCCATGATCTCGGGGTGCCGTATCAGTCCGTTGTTGTCGATGACAATTTTCGCATCGGCAGCATATATCTTGTCATCCGAGGTTTTAACCACCGGATTGATCTCAATGAGAGAGGCATCGGTCCCCGTATAGGCATTGTACAGCGCCCCGGCAAATTTCACCATCGATTTGAATGCCTTGCCGCTGAGGCCCAGATTAAACGCAATTTTTCTGCACTGAAATGGCTGAAGCCCAATCCCGGGATCCACCTCTTCGGTGAATATCCGTTCAGGCGACTCTTCGGCCACTTTTTCAATGTCCATCCCTCCGTCGGGTGAATACATGATCATATTGCGGCCGCTTTGCCGGTTGAGCAGCACGCTCATGTATATCTCTTCGGTAGCGCTGTTGCCCGGATAATAGATGTCTTCAGAAAGCAACACCTTTCGCACCTTCTTACCTTCAGGCCCCGTTTGAGGGGTGATGAGCTGCATGCCTATGATCCTGGAAGCATGCTCAACGACTTCATCAAGACTGTTGGCCAGCTTAACACCGCCGCCTTTTCCCCTGCCGCCTGCATGTATCTGGGCCTTAACCACCCAGCTTTTCCTGCCGGTGCTATCCCTTAGTTTTTTGGCCACCTCCACCGCCTCATCCGGGGTGAAGGCAACCATTCCCTCGGGAACGGCAACCCCGAACTTTGCGAGAAGCTCCTTTGCCTGATATTCATGTAGGTTCATGGCTGTTGAACTTTATTTCATCGGGTTCGCGGGAGGGACAATCTCCAGCAGCTCAATTTCAAAGATCAGGGCATGGTTGGGTTCAATGATGCCGCCCGGCCTTGGGTTTTCACCGTAAGCCAGATCCGGGGGAACGAAAAGTTTCCATTTGGAACCTGTCGGCATCAACTGTAAGGCCTCCGTCCATCCTTTGATCACCCCGTTTACCCTGAAGGATGCCGGAGTGTCCTTCGAGCGATCAAACTCTCTGCCGTCAATGAGTGTGCCAATATAATTTACCTTCACCATATCGGTAAGACCGGGCACGGGCCCCGTTCCTTCAGTGATAATTTCATATTGCAACCCGCTTTCCGTAGTATTGACGCCGCTTTTATTACCGTTTTTCTCTAAAAACTCATTGGCTTCCTTAAGATTTTTTTCAAATTTGACCATGCGGGCCTTCTCAAAGTAATTCCTCAGGATAAGCTGTCCTTCGTTCGGTTCAATGAGCAGTTTCTCACCATTGTAAACATCCTGTATGCCCTTCAGCAACGCATCGGTTTTAAATTCATCCCCACCCGATTTTTGCACGTTGGTGGCAAGGTCAACCCCCAATGAATAATAAACACTGTCGAGTGTGGTTTCGATTTTGGCGTTGCCGCCTGCTGAATTGTTGCTTGTACACGAACTGATGATCAGCGCTGCTGAAACAATGACCATTAAAACGATCGTTTTTTTCATAATGAATGTTGTTAAATTATTTTAATTCTGTTAGTTCAATATCATATACCAGGGTTGCCCTGGGAGGTATCCTGCCCACATCGCCCTGCAGCCCGAAAGCAAGGTGCGAAGGTATAATAAATTTTGCTCTGTCTCCAACCCGTAGCATTAAAATTCCTTCTTCGAGCCCCTTTTCCACTTCCCTGCTTCCTAACCGAATGATTCTGGGCATGTTATCCTGTGAAGTTTCCAGTGTGTCACCTGAAAGCAGGCTCAGGGTGTAATTTACCGCCACGGTTCCTCCCGGACGCGCCACAGGGCCGTTTCCCTTCCGGTATATCATGTATCTCAATCCCGAACCCGTGACTTCCATTTTCCATCCGTAACGGCCGGTGTAACTTTCGATTTGCCGGTCTTCTGACGTTACCAGTTTTTCATTGACCTCCAAAAGCTGGTTTTGGCTGATCCCGGTTTTACTTTCTTTATCTTCTTCGGGTTTACTGTCACAGGAAAGCAGAAAGAAGATGGCTGTGAAAAACAATACCGGTTTTATTATATCAGCCATTGCAAATCGATTCTTTGTGTTCCTTCATTAGATTTTCAAAACGGGTGAGCGTATCCTGCATGGATTCAAAGGAGTCGCCGCCGGCGGCATTTTTGTGCCCTCCGCCTGCATAATGGCTGCGGGCAAAATCATTCACAGGGAAATTTCCCTTTGATCTGAAGGATGCCCTGATTTTGTTCTCTCTTTCAATAAATATGGCGGCAAATTTCATCCCCTCCACCGAAAGTGCATAATTGACAAATCCCTCTGTGTCGCCCGTTTTATAACCAAACCTTTGGAGTTCTTCCAGGGTGAGCGCAATGTATGCAGTGCAGTATTCACGGTAAACCCGGAGTTTTTCACTAAGGCAGTACCCCAGCAGGTTCATCCTGTTTTCCGAATAGGCGCTGTAAATCCTGTTGTTAAGAACAGATGGGATCACTCCAAAACGGATAAGCTCGGAAACGGCAAAAAATGTTTCACTGTAGTCGCATGAGTAACTGAATGACCCTGTGTCGGTAACGATTCCTGCATACAAACATTCGGCTGTATTTTTGTCCATTTTAGAGTAATCCAGGCTTTTGATCAGGTTAAACACCAGCTCGGCAGTGGAAGATACACGGGTGGTGGAAAAAACCATGTCGAAACTGCCGGTATCCGGCTCAGGATGATGGTCGATGAGTATTCTCTTTGCCGTTTTGTTAACAGAGAAAAATGCGGCTGCCTCGCCTAACCTGTGCGGGGCGTTGTAATCGAGGGCAAAAAGGATATCTGCATCGCGAAAAGCTTTTTCACAAGCTGCCTGATTTCTTTCGAAAATCAGTATATCACCGCTTCCCGGAAGCCATGCCAGGTAAGCGGGGAAAACGTTAGGAAGCACCATGGACACTTTGTGGCCCGACCTGTTGAAATAATGGTACAACGCCAGCATTGAACCCAGGGCATCTCCGTCAGGATTCTGATGGGAAGTCAGCAAAATACCAGCCTTTGGCGTGAAACAGGATTCCAATGTTTTAAAATCGGGCAATGATCAGCTTATTTGAGGATTATCCAATGAGGGGCAAAGTTACATAATATTTTTCAGGGGGACAGATGACAATGGCCGTATTAATCGCGATAATTGTTTCAAAAAGTATATTTTTGCTTCCAAAAAAAACAATACCAAAAAAACAACAATATGGCAGGAAATATCACTTTGACAATGATCAAGCCTTTATCTGTGGAGAAAGGGCTGGCCGGCCCCATCCTGGCCAAAATCAATGAAGCAGGTTTCAGGATAGCCGCTTTAAAGATGACCCGCCTGACTCAGGATCAGGCAAAAAAGTTCTATGAGGTGCATAAAGAACGTCCTTTTTACAAGGATCTGGTGGCGTTTATGACATCGGGCCCCATCATGGCGGCTATCCTTGAAAAGGAGAATGCTGTGGAAGAATTCAGGAAACTTATAGGCTCAACCGATCCTTCAAAAGCGGCATTGGGCACCATCAGGGCGTTATACGGCACCAGTGTCGAAAAAAATGCCGTGCATGGCTCCGACAGCGATGAAAACGCCATCATCGAAAGTGATTTTTTCTTTTCCCGGCTCGAAAGACACTGACCCGGGATCACCTTGGACGGAATTCTTCAAACGTATCATCTTCGTAAATGAAGATGATTTTTTTTACCCCTGCTGAGGGTTTCTTTTTACCGGTTATAAAAGGGTAGGGGACGTTCCCGTTTTTTTCTTTGGGAGGAGGGGGGCTGTATTCCTCTTTACCCGGGTTTCCATCATCTGCCTGAATGTTTTTCATCATATTCCCTGTACCGGTGATCAGCCATTCCGTATCAATCTCAGGAAAGGAGGCAAGTATTCTGCTGGCAAAGTCCAGGCTGGGTTTATTTCTGCCCGAAAGAACGTGTGAAACATTCGGCCTCCTGACTTCTATCCGGTCGGCAAATTCCGAAGCAGTCATCCCGAATTTATCCAATATGGTTTTTATCCGGTCGATCATAGTTTACAAAAGTAAAAACAAAAATTGATTTCGCCAAAACAATTAAATGTTTACAAATGTAAACCAAGCAATTCAACCGGCAGGATGGCTATCTTAAAAGAACTGTTTCTTATACAGTATATTGCAATCAGGATCAGTCGGGCCCGGGAAAGGGCAAATATTAAAGTTAAAATTTAAATAATAATACATATAGGCCTGGTAAACAATACAATAAGTCTATAAGGAATATAAAATAAAAAAAACTTATGATTTTGTATTATTTACATTTGTAATTTAAAAGCATTTTGTAATTATTGATGTGTTGTATTAATAAATGTAAATTATGTGACAGGTGGGTTGAGATGAAAAGAACAGTTGCGTGTTGATTAAAAATTGAATTATACATTTAAATATAGAGTAATGTCTGCAACTTTAAACAGAGAATGTTTGTCTTGTTAAAAAAATGTTGATAATGCCTCACATTCAATTATAATTTTAAAAATTATTGAAATAATTTTGTTGGTGAAGTATTATACTTTATTTTTGGAGAAAATTTGAGAAAGAAGTTTTTTTATTTAAATAATTAATGATTTAGGTTTAACGACCCAAATAAGTAAGTAACCAAATAAAATTCGCAATTATGAAGAACGTAAAGTTACTGTTTTTAGCGGTTTTCGCGTTTATGGCATTTGGCGCTATGGCGCAGAACCCTGTTTTATCCTGGCGTTTTGCTAATGCACAGGTTATTCCGGGCGACTCGGCCCGTTTCGATGTGGAATTAAAATGTGACATGCCTGGCACATTCCACAGCAGTACCCAGGTTTATTTTAACTTTAACACGGCTGCCTTTGGCGAAAACATTGCAGGCACGCCACCCACCTATGCCGACCGCAAGATCAGGTGGGAAAAACTGGCATTACTTAACGGGGATGTGGCTGGGAGCCCCAAATACAATGTAGTGAATGCGGCAAACAACAAACCCTACCGTTTTGCCATTATCATTGAAGCGCAATTTACGGTGGCCAACTCTATGTTTATGAACGAGGTCACCACCGACTGGCAAGGCTACATGAGGTACACTATCGCCATCAGCGACATGAACGAACTTGCCGGTATTGAATTTGTCGATGAGGACGGAGGTGTCGGATTGATGAACGGCGGGCAGTATTATGTGGATGCCACTCATCCCAACGAAACAAAATACGGTAATCCTCCCGATTATGCGGGTATTTATGAAAATGACCTGCTGACGTGGGCTTTTATCCAGCCCGGTAACATTTCGGGAACGGTTACCGATTTCGTGTCCGGGCTTGGAATAGCTAATGCTTCGGTATCCACAGGTACCTATTCAACCACCACTGCTGCCGACGGAACTTACACGCTGCAGGTTAACGCCGGCACCTATGATGTTACTGCCACGGCAGACTGTCACGATCCTTACACCCATAATGGCGTTGTGGTTACGGCAGGGAACACCACCACACTGGATTTTGCGCTTACCGGCTCAGAGTTCGGTATAGTTGAAGGTACGGTCACCGATGCCATTACCCTGTTACCCATCGACGGCGCTACCGTTACCATGGGTGCATACTCTACAACCACCAACGCCACAGGCTTCTACCAGATCGTGGATGTTGTGCCCGGAACCTATGACATCGATTTCACACACCCTGACTATCTGGACGCTTCAGTAAACGGGGTTATGATCGTGTGCAACGCCACCACAACGGTTGACGTAACCATGGTTCCGACTTCAAGCATTGGTACCATTGACGGCACCGTGACCGATCTCTCCACTAACAACCCGATTGAGAATGTGCTTATCCAGGCAGGCGCTTATTCCACACTGACCCTGGCCGACGGCACCTACTCATTTGATTTACCTGCCGGAACCTACGATGTGTCCGCTACCATCCTTTGCTATGCCCCGGCAACGCAACCTGGCGTGGTTGTTCCAATGGGCGGTACTATTACCGTTGACTTTGCCCTTGATCCCCAGGCCCTGGGTACACTCGAAGGTTATGTGCTGGACGAAGTAACCCAACTGGGTATTGAAAATGCCAGTGTGACCTTCGGAACATTCAGCGCAACCACCAATGCCAGTGGATTCTATTCATTGGACAACGTGGATGAAGGAACCTACGATGTAACGGCAACCCATCCCGATTACAATACCAACACAGTAACCGGAGTGGTGGTGACCTGCGGACAAACCACACAGCAGGACATTGAACTTTATCCTCTCGTACCGCCATTACCTGTACTGAGCTGGCAGTTTGCCAATTATGATGTAGTGAATGACTCCCTCGTTTTTGACGTTCAGTTAAAATGCTCCATACCGGGTACATATCACTCCAGCACTCAGATTTACTTTGATTATAATACCGATGCCTTTGGGCAGAGTATTAAGGCAAACAATAAAATTACCTACGAAAGACTGCAATTGTTGCAGGGGGATGTTACCGGAACCGACAAGTATGCCATTGTCAATGCTACCGACAATACCCCATCCAGGTTTGCCATTGTGTTTGAAGCCAATTTTGTTATTGCTGATCCGAACTTCATGAATGAAGTTACCACAGACTGGCAGGGATTCATGAGGTTCAAGATTAAAATCAGCGACAATATCAACAATGCCGGTGTTGCCTTTGTACCTTCTGTTGGAACAATTGGCCTGATGAACGGCGGACAGTATTATGTTGACCAGTGGCACCCGATGGAAACCAAATACGGTGTTCCTCCCCTGTACGAAGGAAATTATATTAACGATCTGTTAAATTTCCCGCTTTACACAAGCGGAACCCTCACCGGGGTTGTGCTTAATGCCAATACGGGTCTGGGTATCGTTGGCGCTACAGTTGAAGTGGCAGGTTTTTCAACTCAGACTGTGGGCGGCGGCTCATACACACTCGTTGCCCCCACAGGAACATGGGATGCCACAGCATCGGCGCCCTGTTTTACTCCACAGACTGTTTCGGTGACCATTGTTCAGGGAGCTCCCACGATACAGAACTTCTCACTCACTCCCGATCCCATCGGAACGGTGGAAGGTGTTGTCACCAGCTCTACCTCGGGTGCACCCATTGTTGGGGCCACCGTACAGATTGGTTCGGTTCAGACGACAACAGTTGCCGGCGGCGCATATACTTTGGATATTGCAGCAGGCACTTACACAGCCAATGTTACGGCAGCCGGGTTTGAGCCGCTCACAGTGCCCGGCATCACAGTTGTTTGTCAGCAAACCGTTACCTATAACTTCCAGATGACGCCTTCTGTCGGAACCATTGCAGGTACAATTACCAATTGTACCGGTGGAGCCGGAATACAGGGCGCTGTTGTTACCACAACCCCGGGTAATTATACCGGCACAACTGCAGCCAACGGCTCATACACCATCGGCAATGTTCCCCCGGGAACCTATACCTTGGATATTGTAGCCAGTGGCTACTTTGACGGACAGGTGGCAGGTGTTGTCGTGAACGGCGGCCAGACCACCACTGCCAATGCATGCTTAGATGCCGTTACGCCTCCGGCGAACCTTACGGCAGAAGTACAGTGCACCACAGTAAATCTGGAATGGGACGCACCCGGCGCAGGCCCCGGAACCATCCTCTGCGTTGACCGTGACGGTAGTTCGAGCATTACCGGCTATACGGATGACTGGACTGCCATTAAAGCAGCGCTGGATGCCAATGGTTATGCTTACGACTATCACGAAGTAACAGATCTTACCCAGAATGGACCCCCTCTCACCACACTTCAGGATTATGACATTGTGATCTGGTTCACAGGTGAAGGATGGCAGAGCGGTCAGACCATGGGCAGCGGCGATGAAGCCAATCTTGCAGCCTACCTCAATGGCGGCGGATCGCTGATATTGTCGGGCCAGGATTACCTGTATGACAAATACCCGAGTGCAGGTAACTTCAATGCCGGTCAGTTCCCGCGTGACTACTTAGGACTTACTTCCGTGTCACAGGATCTCTGGATTATCGAAACCACTCCAGGCAGTGCAAATGGCGCAGCAGGTTCATGTGCAGCAGGGATATCATTCCAGATGCAGGATATCTATTCCGTAGCCAAGGAAGGCCTTTATATCGACCAGATCACCCATCTGGGCGACGATCTCTTCCAGGTAACCAATCCTACACCTGCCGGTATTGCAGCATGCCAGTATGAAGGCAGCAACTTTAAATCGATATTCACTACCATCTCACTGGCAGCAGTGGTTGACCCCGCTGACCTGGCCGACATCATGGCAGGTTTCATCGGCTGGGCTTCCAGCGATGCAGGCGACGACCTGAACAACTACAAGGTTTACCGTGACGGCACCCTGCTTGCTTCACCGGCCACTACATCCTATACCGATAACAATGTGACCCCCGGACAGCACGAATATTGTGTAACTGCAGTTTACGACGAAGGTGAATCACAATCTGTCTGTGTCACCGTGACCACGGAGCTCTGTCTGCCTCCTTCCAATCTTTATGAAACTTATCCCGGCACTGGCTTGACAGTACCGTTGTTCTGGGACGAGCCTAATGCAAGCGGCGAATGGATCGGCTGGTTCGATCCGACATCAGCTGGTGGAAACGGAATAGGTCTGACGGCTGCCGGATCCTTCTATATTGCTTCGCACTGGCTCCCGGCAGACCTTACACCGTACGGCGGACAGTTCCTCAAGAAAATCAATTTCTGGTGGAATGACGATGCCCCGGAAGCTACTTTCGAGATATATGTCTGGAAAGGCCCCAACGCAGGAACACAGTTGCTCATGCAAACTGTCACAGGCGGCACCCCGGGCGGATTCAACGAAGTGACGCTCACTACGCCTGTTCAGATTGACGCTTCCGCCGAACTCTGGTTTGGTTATAAAGTGACCCATGGCACAGGTACACACCCGGCAGGAACCGACTTAGGCCCGGCCATTGCCAATAAGGGGGATATGTTATCCATGAATGGTACAGCCTGGGAAAGTATGTCGATAGCCTATGGCCTCAGCTACAACTGGGCTATCGAGGCTATGGTTAGCGCTGTTGCAGAAGGCGCTCCGGCCCAACCTATGGTAAATACCATGGAGATCATCGAAAACCCCGGAACGATCAACAACAGGATCACACCTAACTTTACCCCCGGCAGTGCATATAAAGCAACGCTTGTTTTTGAAAATTATAATGTATACAGGAAAAACCTGCCTTCAGGTTCGTATGAGGTTGTTGGACAGCCAACAGTTCCGGAGTTTGAAGATGTTGCTCCTGACTATGGGGTGTACAGTTATTATGTTACTGCAGTTTATACCAATGGTGAATCACCAGCATCCAATGTAATTGAAGTTGATCTTATTGATGCTGTTAACGAAATTACCGTCTCCAGCATTGTGGTTTACCCGAACCCGGCAACAGACCTCGTGAATATCCAGTCTGACCTGCCCATGTCGCGCATCATCGTGATCAACAGTCAGGGACAGATCGTTTATGAAAAAGACGATGTAAACGATGTCAGGTATCAGATCAACACCGGCACATTCCAGACAGGTGTATATTACCTGAAACTGGAAACCGAAAAGGGTTGGGTTGACAAGAAGGTGATCATCAAATAATCCTTTCAGGAATAATTCTAAAAGGCTGCCTCAAACGGGCAGCCTTTTTTTTATGCACCGGCTACATCTAATCTCTGAAATAAGAAAACACCTGAAACTAAGTTCAGGCGATATGTGATGTCAGGAAAAATGATTAATCCAATCCTGACTTCTGACGATTTAGGAATTTTAACCTGAACTACTTTTAAAATTGTTGATTATTAGTGAGATAAAATTGAAATTATTGAGTTTTACCGCACTATCGGATATTTTTATAGCATGTTTTCTATCAGAAAAGTCAACCAAACCTTATCTTGCCTCCCTAACCTTAGTAACAGGGAGAAATCCTATATTTACACGACCTTATTACTTTATTATTGTCAAAATGAAAATTGAATACAACAACCTTTACACTCATTTGAAGAAGAATGCAATGAGTTTCTTCATGAATATCAGAATAAACTGAAACTCAAAATATGGGAATAAGGTTCTAATCCATATATTAACATATTCTACTAAGGTTTACAAAATAATAAAGTTTATTATAGACTAATGGCAATCGGTTTCCAATCCGCCGTGACGAAGGCGGAAACTTAAACCGCACTTAAAGTCTAAAGTCAGGAAAACAAAAACGCCTGAAACTGAGTCCAGGCGTTATGTATAATCCGAAAAATGAATGATTAATCGAGTTTGTGAACAACGAGCCCGCTCCTCAGTTTGGGCTCGAACCAGGTGGTTTTGGGCGGCATGATGTTGCCGCTGTCGGCGATATTGATCAGTTGCTTCATGCTGACAGGGAAGAGGGCAAAAGCTACCTTCATCTCACCGCTGTCAACCCGTTTTTTTAGCTCACTTAACCCGCGTATGCCACCTACAAAGTCAATCCTGTTGGAAGTCCTCAGGTCTTTAATGTCGAGGATACCATCCAGCACATGTTTTGAGAGAATGGTTACATCCAGCGCTCCGATGGGGTCGGAATCGTCGTAAGTACCGGGCCTGGCATCCAGCGAAAACCATTTTCCTTCAAGATACATGCTGAAACGGTGCAGACTTTCGGGTTTATATATTTCAGTTCCCCTTTCCTGCACCACAAAAACATCGCTGAGTTTTGCCAGAAATTCATCTTTCGATAAGCCGTTCAGGTCTTTTACCAGCCTGTTGTAATCGATGATGGTGAGCTGGTTGTCAGGGAAATGGACGGCGAGGAAATAGTTATATTCTTCATTTCCTTTATGATTGGGATTGTTCAGCCTCTTTTCATTTCCCACGAGGGCGGCGGCGGCAGTTCTGTGATGCCCGTCGGCAACATAGGTGGACGGAATTTTTTCAAAAAGATCAACCAGCGTTTCAATCAACATCTGGTCTCTGATCACCCAGAAATGGTGGCCCACTCCATCAACCTCCGTAAAATCGTAAACAGGAGCGTTGTTATTCACAAAATCCCCGATGATGGCATCCAGTTCCTTCACTGCCGGATAACTGAAAAAGACGGGTTCAAGATTTGCATTATTGATCCTTACATGCTTCATCCTGTCTTCTTCCTTGTCTTTTCGGGTAAGTTCATGCTTTTTTATAACGCCATTCATATAGTCATCAACAGAAGCACAGCCAACAAGCCCGTATTGTGTTCTGCCGTTCATGGTCTGGGCATAGATGTAAAGGAAATCCCCATCGTCTTCAGTAAGCCATCCCTTTTCCTGAAACGAGATGAAGTTTTCGCGAGCTTTCAGGTAAACGGATTCATCATGGACATCCACATCCCGTGAGAGGTCAATTTCGGGTTTGATAATATGCAGCAAAGAATAAGGATTTCCATGAGCTTCTTCCCTGGCTTCGTCTGAATTCAGCACATCATAAGGCCGGGAAGCGACTTTTTGAGCAAGGGATACAGGAGGGCGTAAGCCTCTGAATGGTTTAAGTTTCGCCATAGAGTGTAAACAGGTTTAATATTCGACTTCGACTTCAGAGTGGTAAGTTTTCTTTTTGCCGTTATGACTGGATCTTTGAAGGGAGCCGATCAGGGCCCCGATCATTTTTGTAAGTTCCATAAGAGTGTTTCTGGATGTTTCTACCATCGTGCCCGTAAAGAAGCCCTGACGTTCAGCAATGGCAGTAAACACCACACATTCCCTGACTGAGCTTTTGGCTTCTTTCAGGAGGAATACGAACTGGCTTTTATTCCGTGCAGAACCTTCGGCAATTTTCATTGCGATAGCCCTGGCCGATTGATTGAATGCGGCTGCAAATGAATCGCAGTTGGCATCGGGAATCATCTTGGTGGCATTTTGAACCCAATCGATGTATTCCAGGGATTTGTCATAAATTCTGAGATCTTCAAATCTGAAAAATGACATTGTTTTTTCAAAGTCCTGTTCCATAACTTAATGTTTAGAGTGATTAATTATTAATTTGTACCGGTTTAAGTTTGTCGCCAGACAATTCCACTTTCAAATGAGGGTATTTCCGCTTCTCTTATTCCGGCGTGATTGGTTCAGTTCACTTTAAAGGTGGTATCACCCTTTTCGAAAAATCCGACAATTTGCCTTGCGGCTGCAAGCCCTGCATTGATATTTGCCTCGGATGTCTGTGCCCCTATTTTTTTCGGGGTAAAGAAAAACCTTCCTTCAAAAGCGGTTTTAATTTTTTCGGCACAATCGGGAACAATGTCGGAAAGGTATTTGAAATCCGGTCTGTCCTCAAATACTTTCAGCAGGTCATCCTCATGTATCACCTCTTTCCTTGCAGTGTTCACCAGGGTAGCCCCTTTCGGCATCATTGTAAGAAGCTTGTAATTGATTGATTTTTTTGTTTGTTCATTGGCCGGGATATGCAGCGATATGTACCGGCAGGTGGAATACAGTTCCTCCACCTTATCCAGGGCTTTGATCCCGCATTTCTCAATGGTTGCATTGTCGATAAGCGGGTCGTATGCATATACCTTCATCCCAAAGCCCAGGGCAATTTCGGCAACCAGTCTGCCAACGTTTCCAAAGGCATGAATACCCAGCTTTTTACCCCTTAATTCGGAGCCTGAGGTTCCGTTAAAGCCGTTACGGGCCATATACACCATCATGCCGAAGGCGAGTTCGGCCACGGCATTGGAGTTTTGCCCCGGGGTGTTCATTGCAACCACCCCGGCTGCTGTTGCGGCTGCCAGGTCAATGTTGTCGTATCCGGCGCCTGCCCTGACTACAATTTTCAGGTTTTTGGCTGCATCGATCACCGCCGGGGTTACCTTGTCGCTTCTGATAATGAGGGCGTCAACATCCCTTACGGCACTCAGGAGATCGCCGGGATCGGCATACTTTTCCAGAAGTATGAGTTCGTACCCCGCTTCGGTAATTATTTTTCGGATACCTTCCACAGCAACAGGTGCAAAAGGTTTTTCGGTGGCAACAAGTATTTTTTTCATTGTGGGTTGTTTTAAATTAGAGATCAGATTTTCCTTGATTCAAATTCTTTCATCACTGCCACCAGCGCTTCCACACTTTCTTTGGGAAGAGCATTATAGGTGGATGCCCTGAATCCGCCAACCGACCTGTGGCCCTTGATCCCTATCATCCCTTCGGCAGTGGCAAAATCCAGGAATTCTTTTTCGAGTTCTTTGTACTCTTCATTCATAACAAAACATATATTCATCAGGGAGCGGTCTTTTTTCTCAACCGTGCCTTTGAAAAGTTTGTTCCTGTCGATTTCATGGTAGAGCAGGTTTGCTTTTTCAATATTCTTTTTTTGCATTGCAGCCACTCCACCCATATCTTTAATCCATTTCAGGGTTTGCAGCGCTGAGAAAATGGGCAGACAGGGGGGGGTGTTGAACATGGATCCTTTATCGATATGGGTTTTGTAATTCAGCATGGTAGGTATCGGGCGGCTGACTTTACCCAGGATATCCTGCCTGATGATCACAAAGGTGAGTCCGGCAGGAGCCAGGTTCTTTTGTGCACCGCCATATATGAGTGCGTACTTTGAAATATCCAGAGGACGGCTCAGAACATCGGACGACATATCCGCTACCAGAGGCACAGGGCTTTGGATGTCTTCCAGTATCTCCGTGCCATAAATGGTGTTGTTGGTGGTGATGTGGAAATAATCGGCATCCGCAGGAATGGTATATCCTGTGGGAATGTAATTAAAATTCCTGTCTTCGGAAGAGGCAACCACAGTTACATCCCCGAAAAACTTCGCTTCTTTGATTGCCTTGGTTGCCCATTCGCCTGTATTAAGATAGGCTGCTTTGGTATTTAAAAGATTATAAGGCAACATGGCAAACTGCAGACTTGCTCCTCCACCCAGGAAAAGAACGGAATACCCTTCAGGGATAGCAAGTAATTCTTTAAAAAGGCTTTCGGCTTCTTCAATGATCGCCATGAAATCTTTACCGCGATGCGATATTTCCAGAATCGAAAGTCCAATGCCGTTCAGGTCCAGTACAGCCTCAGCAGTTTTTTTAATCGTATAATCCGGCAGAATAGACGGGCCGGCGTAAAAATTATGCTTTTTCATAGATGTGTGTTTAAAATTTTTCTTCCTTTTACAAGCCAATCGGCGCAAAGGTATTATAAAATATTTATAATTTCACAACATTGATTTGTTTACTTTTTTTATTTGGAAACTTTCTAAAAATGGCCGGACTAATGCACGATATAGCCATAATGAAATATATGTAAATAATTGATTTATAATGAATTTTGAGGATATTCTTACAGCATTTGTGACGTTAGGAAACGAGTTGACGGATCCGGCCAATTGCAGGACATTGCACGGAAAAGAAAACCTGGAAGAGCTCATTGCGGAAAGCTCCGCCTACAACCCCTGGTTTACCCCGTCAAATGTGGCCCTGGCGCTCGAATCCATTGGAACATCGCTGAAAGAGGAAAAGTTAAAAAAGTGGACCTCAGCCTATTTACCCATGCTGCAACAACATGGCGCTGCAAGAAACATCGGTGTGGTGTTGGCCGGGAATATCCCTGCGGTGGGATTTCATGACATGATCTCGGTGCTGATCACGGGAAACAGGTTTACAGGAAAACTTTCATCAAAGGATGACAAACTGCTGCCCTGGATGGCTGATCTCCTTTGTTCTATTGATCCGCGTTTCAGGAATCTCCTGGAATTCACCGGATCGCGCCTGGTGAATATGGATGCGGTGATTGCCACAGGTTCAGATAACAGTGCAAGGTATTTCCGGTATTATTTCTCAAAATATCCTCATATCATCAGGAAAAACAGAAACAGCATTGCCATCCTCACCGGAAAGGAAACCGGGGATGAACTGGCGATGTTGGGAAAGGATGTTTTTACCTATTTCGGTTTAGGTTGCCGGAATGTGTCCGCTATCCTGATGCCTGCCGGGTTTAAACCTGAAAAATTGCTGCAATGCTGGGAGGGGTTCAGCCATTTGAAGGAGCATAATAAGTATATGAACAATTACGAATATTACAAAGCTGTGTTTCTCATCAACGGGGAAGAACATCTGGACAGCGGTTTTGTGATCCTGAAACGTGAAAGCGCCATCGCATCGCCTGTGGCTGTGGTATATTACGATTTTTATGAGGATGAATCGCATCTGAAGAGTACCATTGACAGCCGGAGAGATGAAATTCAGTGTGTTGTGGCTGATCCGCAGTTCTTTCCCAGAGCCGTTCCGTTCGGACGTTCCCAGCGCCCTGAATTATGGGATTATGCTGACGGAACCGACACGGTTGAGTTTCTTCTGAATGCTTTTCCACGTCAGGCAGGTCAATAAAAAAGAGCCATACGGTTTTCCGGATTTATGGCAACCCGTATGGCTCTGCCTCATAAAATCCAAAACAAAGAAGCTATTTTCCGATATAAATCTTTTGGGTATAAACCGGGTTTCCGGAAATGACACTCAGTATATAAGCCCCGTTTTGAAGTCCTGAAACATCCAGTTTAATTTCTTTTCCGGCAGCAGAGGCTTCATGGCGGAGGACCTGGCATCCCTTCAAATCGTACAGGATGATGGTTTCAACACTGATATTGTCGGGCATTTCAATAAACAGGGTGGATTGTACGGGATTGGGGTGGACGTTAAATCCGTTTGCATCCGGTTGGGAAATGCCGGAAACCACCTGGATATCCACCGTTTTTATTTTAACATCCTGTCCAAAGTCATTGGTTACCGTGAGGGTAACCTCGTAAGCGCCTGGCGTCACGTAAGTGACCAGCGGATTCTGCTCAGTGGAAGAAGAAGGGGTTCCCTGTTCGAATGTCCATTCCCACGAAGTCGGATTGCCGGTGGAAAGATCGGTGAACTGCACTTCAGTATACCCGGTGAAAAGGGTGTGGTCATCACTGAAGTCAGCCACAGGGGGGTAATCCACGGTGATATAACCGGATTTGGTTTCCGTGTTGCTTCCAACGCTGTTGGAAACCGTAAGCGAAACCTGAAAGGCGCCGGGACCGGCGTACTGGATGGCGGGAGGCGTTTGTCCGGAGAAGGTGGCCGGGGTTCCCCCTTCGAAAGCCCACTCCCATGTGTCGATCGCGCCTGTCGATAAATCAGTGTACTGCACGGAGCCGGCAACCGGCACAAGGGTAATATCGGCTTCAAAGTCGGGTTCGGGAGCGGAAAACACCGTGAATTCGCCAACATGAACGCCTATTCCTGTCACCACTTCTGTGGAGTTATCATTCACAATATAAGCCGTCACTTCGCACTCGTCCATGTTGTACATACCTCCTGTATTCTGAAAAGAAAAGGTTTTCTGAATGAAGCTGCCCTGCACGGTGGGTTCTGTGATGGGGTTGCCCCACTGTGCGGTAAACACTTCCCTGAACACATGTTTGTGCACATAATTCGGGCTGCCTCCGGATTGCTGCGCAACCAGTCCGTTTTCTGCGAGGGTGACATTGAGCGAATGGATATCGGAAACGGTTTGCGTGAAATAGATTTCAACAATCATTTCAAGCATTTCGGTGATTTCATCGTAGGTGGTGCATAACCCGATGTTTACCGGGGAGGCTTCGGTGAGTTGCGTTGAGGTGTAAGAAGCCCAGACTGTGCGGCTTTGAATTCTTTCACCGGCATAAATCCTTCGGTTGATGAAGGCGCTTGGCATAAACCGTGAGGATCCGCAATAGGGGGTAGTGTATAAAGCATCGGGGTGATGCCTCCTGAAATCAGGGTCACCCGGATAAGGCGTTGTATAGCTTGAGTTGTAAGGGTGGAAACCTATCACCCACACTCTTCCGGGGTTTGCATCAAGGATCTGCTGTGCCACCTGGTGCCCCTGCGGGCAGTTGGGGCATTGAACTCCGGTGAATTCCTCAATGATCACGTTTTTATTGGCCGGCAGGGTTCCGACATAAGTCTGGGAAAGAAGCCCGCTGCTGAAGAGCATCCCAAACAGCATGGCAATCGGAAAAACATACACTTTTTTCATTTTATTAAAATGATTTGATTTGAACCGACAAACATAATTCATTGAGGTTAAAAAAGCAATTATTTATCGGTAATTTTGAGGCCTGATTGGAAGAATTCAATGAATCCCCGCAAACTCAGCATCGAAGATTTTTATAACCTGCCGCCCGGAATTCCGGTTATTGACGTCAGATCGCCCTCAGAATATTTGAGTGGCCACATTCCCGGGGCGGTCAATGTTCCTCTTTTTTCGGATGAAGAGAGAAAACAAGTGGGTACACTTTACAAAAATTCAGGTAAAGAGGCTGCAGTTTATCTTGGTCTGGACATCACCGGACCCAGGATGTCTTTTTTTCTGAAGGCATTGAAAAGATCTATTCACGGAAAACAGGCGGTTCTTCATTGCTGGAGGGGTGGCCGCAGAAGCGCTGCCATGGCTTTTCTCTGCTCCCTGGCCGACTACGACACACTGATCATTGACGGAGGGTACAAGGCATACAGGAAATTTATCAGAAACCGGTTTGCGCAGGAGGCAAAAATAGTAGTGCTGTCAGGCAAGACAGGCTCAGGAAAGACCGAAATACTTCATCACCTTGAAGGGATGGGAGAGCAGGTGATTGATCTGGAGGGGCTTGCCCGTCACAAAGGGTCGGTGTTCGGGCATTTAGGACAGGAATGTCAGCCTTCCAATGAGCAATTTGAAAATAACCTGTTTGAGGTTTGGCGAAGGATTGATTTTACGAGACCTGTCTGGATTGAAAATGAAAGCAGAAGCATTGGCAGTGTGAGCATCCCGGATCCGTTGTTTTTGAAAATGATGCAGAGCCCAGCGCTGAATATTGAACTGTCTTTTGATTTGCGCCACCGGAGACTTGTCAGGGAGTATGGCGGTTACGGCAGGGACCGGCTCAGCAGCGCTGTGATGAAGATTGGCAAACGCCTGGGAGGCCATGAAACCCGGTTATGCCTCGATGCCCTTGCCAAGGGAGATGTCCTTCAGGCAGTAAGCCTGGTATTGTCGTATTATGACAAAACCTATGTCAAAGGCCTGAATGAAAGAAAGCCACAATCATGGATCCATCTTGAACTTGCACATGACAATGCTGAAATGAATGCACGCCGGATACTCGATGCATACCGGAAATCCGACCTTTAAGAGGGGAAGATGTTATTCTGAATGTCAAAACAATTTCCTTAACCTGACAATCGTTAATATCCTGTAAAAGAAAAATTTGCATTGTGGCATTTTTTTTCATACATTCGGCAGCAATTAACTGACAAAACTTTTTAGGATGGATACCATTACATTAACCCAGGTCCTGATCTTCGGCGGAATTGCCCTTGTAATTGTTTTAGCGGTTCTTTACCTGTCGTTCTTTTTTAAACCCGGAAAGCAACTGAAGGTGGTTGCCAGCCTCATTCATAATGAAACCTCTGACAGCAGAAATCTTTCTGTCGAAATAATTAACATCGGTAAAAAAGGATTAAAGGTGGTTTATCCCTTTGTGAAATTCAGAAACGGCAGGTTTTCAAAGCTGTTTCAGGTTAAGCCTGACCGGGTGAATACATCTTTCCCGAAAATTATCAAACCCGGCGAAGAATATGACTGTATCATTGAAATAACATCATATATCAGGCTTTTAAACAAAAAGGCCTTCTCTCCCAAAACATTAAAGGTGATCATCAAGGATACGGTGGGCGTCAAATTTCAGTCTGAGATAATTGCCATTGCCTGAGCCCCTTTCTGCCTCCCGTTTGTTAATAAAAAAAGAATATACCGGGCATGCACGGTCGCCGTGTCACTAAATATTGTTTTATTTTTGGGTGACAAAATGCAATGGTTTGAGAGATATTTTTTTAGATTTGAATGATGAACAACGGGTTTCCGTTGAGGCTTTGGATGGCCCTGTGATGGTGGTAGCCGGCGCAGGTTCGGGAAAAACCAGGGTGCTGACCTATAAAGTGGCCCATTTGTTAAATTCAGGCGTTGATCCATTCCGGGTGCTTGCCCTTACTTTTACCAACAAGGCGGCACGGGAGATGAAAGAGCGGATCATCCACCTGGTGGGAAATGCGGATGCCCGCAATGTCTGGATGGGCACTTTTCATTCTGTTTTTGCACGGATACTCCGGGTGGAAGGGCACCTGCTCGGTTATTCCCCCAACTTCACCATCTATGATAATGAGGATTCAAAACGCCTTATTAAAGGCATTGTCAGGGAGCAGAACCTGGATGATAAGGTGTACGCCGCCGGTTATGTGCTTTACAGGATATCCTCTGCCAAAACCAACCTGATCACCGCACAGCGCTACAACAGCGATGATGACATCCTTTTGCAGGACAAGCTTGCGGGCAAGCCGCAGTTAGGCAATATTTACAATCTCTACCACCAGAAGTGTTTCAGGGCTTCTGCCATGGATTTCGATGACCTTTTGCTGAATACTTATATTCTGCTGAGGGACTTTCCGGATGTGCTCCTGAAATACCAGCGCAAATTTGAGTACATCCTGGTGGATGAATACCAGGATACCAACCAGGTGCAATACAGCATCCTGAAAAAGCTTGCCGCCAATAATGAAAATATCTGTGTGGTGGGCGATGATGCGCAGAGCATTTACGCTTTCAGGGGGGCCAATATTAAAAACATCCTGAATTTTCAGAAAGATTACCCGGATGTGAAAGTCTTTAAGCTGGAGCAGAACTACAGGTCGACCAAAACCATTGTGAATGCCGCCAACAGTATAATTGTCAATAATAAAGATCAGATATTCAAGAAAATCTGGACACAAAACGAAGATGGCTCTGCCATTGATGTGCTGGCGGCAAAAACAGATACGGAAGAGGGGCAGATGATCGCAAATTCCATTTTTGAAACCAAAATGAATTTTCAGGTCAGGAATATCGAATTTGCCATATTGTACCGCACAAATGCCCAGTCGAGGTCGTTGGAAGAGGCGCTGAGAAAACTGAATATCCCTTACCGTATTTATGGGGGAACTTCATTTTACAACCGTAAAGAGGTAAAGGATGTTCTGGCCTACTTCAGGTTGTGTGTCAACAATAAGGATGAGGAGGCATTGCAGAGGGTGATCAATCTGCCGGCCAGGGGCATCGGGAAAACTACCCTGGAAAAGATCACTGTGGAAGCGGAAGCATCCAAAAAGGCGATATGGGAGATCATAAGCAACAGCGAAGACCTCGCCGGGCTGCGTCTGGGTTCTTCGGTGATTTCCAGGATCACCGATTTTGTTACCATGATTAAAAGTTTTTCGGCTCAGTTGTTTAAAAAGAACGCCTATGAGCTGGGAAAGCATATTTCAGCTTCCTCCGGCATCCTGAAAGCCCTGTATGAGGACAATTCGTATGAGGGCATTGCGCGTTATGAAAATGTGGAGGAGTTGATCAATGCGCTGAGTGATTTTGCCGGAAGGCCGCGTGATACAGTCATGGAATCCGGAAACGGAAGCCCTCTTCCCGATTTCCGCACACTGAATGAATTTATGCAGGAAGTGGCGCTTTTAACGGATGCTGACAAAGAGGATAAAAGCAATAATGACAGGGTTTCGCTGATGACGGTACATGCAGCCAAAGGACTTGAATTTCCCTACGTATATGTAGCCGGGTTAGAGGAAAACCTTTTCCCTTCCATCCAGTCGCTTAACTCGAGATCAGATCTGGAGGAGGAGAGGAGGCTGTTTTATGTGGCCATAACCAGGGCTCAGAAGAAACTGCACCTCTCTTATGCCGAATCCAGGTTCCGCTGGGGAAATCATACCTTTTGCGAACCCAGCAGGTTCATTGATGAAGTAGATGCAAGATACCTGTCGTTCCCGGGATCGCGCAAACGGAAAGGGGGACCGGCTCACGCTGTGGATAATGAACAGGGCCTGCCGGAGGCTTTCATCGAAAAGGCCATCAGGAATAAGAACCTGAAAAAAATCAATGCCCTTCCTGAAAATGAAACCAAGGGAAAGGAAGCCTCTTATTCTGACGAAACAGAGGTAAGGGCAGGCGATGAGGTGATGCATGACCGTTTTGGAAAGGGAAAGGTCCTTAACGTGGAAGGGGCAGGTTCAAACAGAAAAGCTACGGTTTTTTTTCAGGCCGTCGGCAAGAAACAGTTGTTGCTAAAATTTGCCAGGTTGAAAGTGTTGTAGTGTATGCCTTATAACTAAATGATTCATATTATGGAGAACGGTTTTTCCTGGATCGACTATCTTGTTTTTGTCATTTACGGCCTGGTCATTATCGGCATTGGGCTATGGGTTTCCCGTACCAAAAAAGGGCAGAAGAAAACGGCGCAGGACTATTTTCTTGCCAGTAAATCGCTTCCATGGTGGGCCATTGGCGCATCGCTGATTGCTGCCAATATTTCTGCCGAACAGATGATAGGCATGTCGGGCTCCGGCTTTGCCATCGGTTTAGGCATTGCCTCCTATGAATGGATGGCGGCAATAACACTGATCCTTGTGGGCAAATATTTTTTACCCGTATTCCTTGAAAAGAAGATATACACCATGCCTCAGTTCCTGGAGATGCGGTATGACGGGCGTGTCAGGACTGCCATGGCCACCTTCTGGCTGCTGGTTTACGTTTTTGTCAACCTTACCTCGGTTTTGTACTTAGGCGCGCTTGCCCTGGAGACCATCATGGGCATCCCGTTGATATACGGCCTTTTGGGGCTGGCTCTTTTTGCCGCCATATATTCCATTTACGGGGGATTGACTGCGGTGGCCTGGACGGATGTGGTACAGGTGATTTTTCTGATAGGAGGGGGGCTGATCACCACCTTTCTGGCCCTGAATGCCATTTCAGGGGGCGAAGGGATTTTTGAAGGCATGCGGGAGTTATTGGCCAGGGCTCCGGAGAAGTTCGATATGATACTGGAGAAAGGGAAGCTCATCATCCCGGATGGGGCAGGGGGGACGAAAGATGCTTACATGGACCTGCCGGGCATCAGTGTGCTGGTGGGAGGGATGTGGATCGCGAATATATCCTACTGGGGCTTCAACCAGTATATCATCCAGCGCGGGCTTGCTGCAAAAAACATCCGTGAAGCGCAGAGAGGGGTGATATTTGCCGGGTATCTTAAAATCCTGATCCCCCTTATCGTGGTCATCCCCGGCATTGCCGCCTGGGTACTCACTTCCGATGCTTCTGTAACATTGGAACCCTCGGACAAGGCCTATCCCTGGCTGTTGCATGAGTTTGTCCCCGCAGGCCTCAAGGGACTTACTTTTGCCGCCCTGGCCGCCGCCATAGTGTCTTCGCTGGCCAGCATGCTCAATTCCACCGCAACCATTTTTACCATGGATATTTACCGTAAGTTCATCAACAGGAACATCAGCGAAACAGGTATGGTCCCCGTTGGAAGGATCACCGGATTTACCGCCCTTGTGATTGCCGTTCTGACGGCAAAACCTTTACTGGGTAACCTCGACCAGGCGTTTCAGTATATACAGGAGTTTACCGGCTTTGTCACCCCGGGGGTGGTTGTGATATTCTGTTTCGGGCTTTTCTGGAAAAGGATCACTGCCCATGCCGCCCTGACAGTGGCCGTACTGACCATTCCGCTTTCATTCCTTCTGAAAATAGCATGGCCGGGGTTGCCTTTTCTCGACAGGATGGGCGTGGTATTCCTTTTGCTGGCGCTGGTGGCCGTGGCGGTAAGTTATGCCGGTAAGCCCGTGCCTGAAGAAAAAGCATTGCACCTGGACAGGAAGATGTTTGTGACGGGAACCTCATTCAATATCGGGGCCATTGGTATCTGCGCCATCGTTGGAGTTCTGTACCTGCTTTTCTGGTAACCGGTAAGGGCAGGAAGGCCATTTCAATCCGATCCGGCAATTATCATTTCTGACTTCTGACATTAAGTGCGGAAGGAGATTGTCCTTGAATTGCGAATATTGAATTGTGATTTTTGATTGAAAGCGTTGTTTTTTAACACGGCAAAAAATAGCCTTAGTGCGGTAAAATCACCGGCAATAAATAGCAAATTATAGATTTTCATTACATTAATAACTGCGTCATGATAATTTTTGACAAAGTATCAGAACTCAGGAAAATTAACACATAGGCACATAGAATTCACTCCCTGACTTCTGACATTTATACCATTACTGAATGGGTTTGTGAAAAATACTGTGCTACATAACTGCTTCTAATAGAAAAACGCTTCGCATTTTTAATAAGAAGCAGTATAAAATATCCATATCTATTAATAATTTTTTCTACCTTTATCTCATTAACTACCAAAACATTTAGGTATGGAAACCATCGTCAACCCGCTGGAGGAGCTATCATTACTGCGGCTCATCCGAAGTTCTGCCCGAACAAATGAGCAAATTCTTAACCAGCTTAAGTTTTTCAGGAGCATTGTCGGCAGGCTGAACATCGCCATCTTTATCCACGACCTGAAATTGCTGCACCACATCTGGACAAACAACAACTACATAAACATTTTGGGCTACACCGACAGTGAGATAAAGTCCTTTGGACCCGAGTGGGCGAAAGACAACTACCACCCCGACGACTTTCACATCCTGAAGGAGCGAATCGAGTATTTCAGGGAAAATAAGGGGGACACTTATTCCGGCATTTACCGTGCAAAGCACAAGCAAGGGCACTGGGTTTGGATTTACAGTAACAGCACCGTATTTAAGCGGGACGAAGAAGGCAAACCCGAACATATCATCGGGATTTGTATTGACTTTGCCAGGAGTTTTAAAACAGAAACCGCATTCGACGAATTCTACCGCGAAAACCACCGGCAGCGCAACTGTAAACTCATTGCCAGCCTTACACCCCGCGAAAAGGAAATACTGCAGATGGTTGCCTCCGGAAAAAGCAACCGCGAGATTGCCGAAGCTTTCAATATCAGTTGCCACACCGTGAACTCCCACCGCAAGAACCTGTTCTCCAAGCTGAATATCCACAATACCGGCGCGCTGGGGCGGTTTGCGGCGGAGTGCGGGCTGGACTAACGAGAAGCTTTTGACAGTTCTCAGTAATCAGTTGACTGATTTCTGTTCTCTCTGTTCTCTGTTCTCTGTTGGCTGTTATCTGTTTTCTGAGCTATTTTATCTTTTCTGTATTCCGGTTTAGAAAGAAAATAACTGTAAACTGTGAAGAGAGAACTCAAACTGTGAACTTTAAACCGAGAACTGAATTCAGAACAAAGAACATCCTGAAATCATTATGCTGACTACCAAACCTGACACATGAAACCAGAAACTTAAAACAACCTTGAACTTTTCCCGTAAGGTTGAATTGAAAAAACTGTGAACTGAGAACCGAGAACAGTTTTCCTCCCCCATTTAGGTGATAAAACACACCTTTTCCTCAACTTCGAATTCCAAACTTCAAACATCAAACTACCCAAAAATACCCTGTTTGGGGGATTGACTGGT
>JAFGME010000236.1 GCA_016927695.1 Bacteroidales bacterium | reverse complement strand
ATTAATTTATTTTCAATAATTTATATGAAGTGGCAGAGTTGCCGGTAATATATCTGCAATAATAGATTCCTGAAGGTAAGCTGCGGGCTTCATGGGTTGCATTCCAGATAACCTCGTGAGAACCGGCAGGATAAGTCTTGTCTGAAACAGGACTGGACACAAGATTGCCCTGCTGATCATAAATCTCAATGGAAACATCAGTTTCCTGTTCAAGTGTGAATCTTAAGGAGGTGGAATGGGAGAAGGGATTCGGGTAACCATAGAAATCAGCTGATTCTGAAGTTAATTGTTCTTCCGTGGAAGTGATGGTTCCATTGAGGAAGTTCAGTATACGTGTCATCAGTTCCAGCTTTGTAGAGGGCGGATTCCCGTCAACAAGCTGCCCGAATTCAAGGGTTGATCCAATTGTTTTGTAATCTCCTGCATCGAAAGCAACGGCGCTGCTTC
Organism: Bacteroidales bacterium; assembly: GCA_016927695.1. Classification (GTDB taxonomy): domain Bacteria; phylum Bacteroidota; class Bacteroidia; order Bacteroidales; family JAFGHD01; genus JAFGHD01. The sequence goes on along the minus strand of JAFGME010000236.1, from coordinate 24,169 downwards.
GTTCAGATCCCTCTGTTACAAAAATGGTGTATGCCGGGTCAACCGGATGGATGGCATAGTTGCAAACCGCATATTCCCCGTCATAACCGAATTCCATACCCCCTGTGAATGTTCCGTCGATTCCGGAAGCGCCCGTTATCTGGTAATATGCCAGCGATTCTGTTTCGATGTTGAACAGGGGGTGAACGGGTGTTTGAGGATCATCAAACCATGTAACCCTTCCTTCCATGTAAAGATTGCCTCCCTCTGACAGGAAGTCCTTCAGTTTCTGGCCTTCATCTTCCGTAAGTTCATGATTGTTAAATTTAACACCGAGGCAAACAAAAATATTTTTATAAATGCCTAAGTCTTCAGGGAATACATTCAAATAGTCTGCATAAATATCCATATCCTGGAAGGTTGAATAAATAACAGGCCCTGAGTAAAACTTAGGGTCAAGGTCAAGAACCAGGGCGGGAAATTTTCCGATAAAGGTGGTAAATTCGAGGGTTCCGCCGCAGCCTCCCGTACCGCTGATGTCAATCGTGAAAACGATGGTTTGACCCTGTGGTGCATCGGGTTCAACCGAAACGGAGTAGGATTTTTCCGTTTCACTGCCGGGAGCTATATTTCCGAATGTCTGGGTGGTTTCATTGACGGTTATGTAGCTGCTGTTGCAGGATAACGCTCCCACCACTGCCTGAGCGCCTGTTGAACCGTTGTTGGCCAGGGTGACAACCATATCCGCTGTTTCACCCGGGTCAAGCCTTCCGTTGTTGTTTCCTGCAGGATCTTCCACAGCAAACGCACTGAGTTCAAAAGCCGGAGCATGGGCCATGATGAGGAACTGGCTTATCCATGTGTAGCTGCCGCCGGTGGCTTCCACATCAAAAACAATGGCTTGTCCGTCGGGAATGGTACCCGCTACGTCAAATGCAAAAGCATCTGTCTTTGTAACCGTTGCTCCTGCCTGTATGTTGCCGAAATTTTCAGCGTCATCGGTGAAGGTAATATTTTCATCGCTTGTGCTGAGTGTGACATTCACATTGGTTGCCTGCAACTGCCCGATGTTTTCCATCGTAAGATCAAGTTTGACAGATTCGCCGAAATCGAGCAATCCGTTGCCGTTTCCGGCATTGTCGTTGAGCAGGAATGACTCCTGAACAACATAAGGAACATTGGAATCAATCACATCCAGGGTGGCGCTGTAGCGGTAATGGTTTTGTTTGGTTACGGTAACAAATACCTGTGTTCCCATGGATTGAGCTGCAATGGCAATATCCACATAAGCGCCTGTGCCTTCTGCAGCGCCAATCACTTCACCGTTGGCATAAAGGCCGATCAGAGCGCCTTCGTTAGCAAGCACGGCAAAGGAGGTTGCATTGTTTAACAACTTGCTGTTGTGAAGCACAGTAAGATTTTGCGGAATTTCGGTATAAACGGTTGAAAAGGCATCGCCGTGATGATGAAATAAATGATAGGTAACCTCTTTATTAGCGGTATTGTAGGGCCATGCTGACTGTTTCAGAAAATATTTTCCTGCAGCATTTCCAAAGGCAGGTAAAATGTCGCGTGAGGGGGGTGTTGTGCCGTAGTCGGGCATGAAATCAGGCCAAAGGTTATCATACAAACCCCAGACATATGCATCGTTCACAAAAGAATAGGAAACCTCACTGGCAGCAATAAGGCCAAGGGCTCCCTTCTGGTGCCGGTGAAAAGCTTCTGTGAAACACTCCCCGCTCAGGTTGTATTTTCCTGTCAGACAGTTTACGGAGAGTACGTAAATCAGATCGTCATTGTTGAGGCCGGTCAGGTCGCTTGTGCTGTAATCGGGTTCGCCCCAGCCTTGTTCATAACCATGGTCGCGATGCTGTAACATAAAGGCGCCTGCATTGATGGCATCGTTAATTCTGTCAGCATCTCCGTTCCAGTCATTAAGATGTTCCGGAGTGGAAGGCACGTAGCCCATATAGCTGGGTCCGAAATAAGCCACCACCTGGTTGGTATTGGGAGCAGTGCTCCAAACCGTACCCGGCGTACCCTCATAAATTTTATTCTCACGTTTGGGTTGTTTGCCTAAGCCATACTCCCAGAAGCCATTTATGATTTCTGAACAAAGCTGAAACCATCTTTCTGTTTGCCATCCCATGGCCGTGACCGGATGGTTATAATAATGGGGGTTCACAGGAGGGGTTCTTTCGTAGTTCAGGAATTTGGTGATCATGGTTTCGAGGTGCGCTGCATTCTGAGCTGTCATTCTTGCGGCAACCATATCAGGCATGTGATCCCCGTTCACATCTGCATAAATATTGTCGGAAACGCAGTAAGAATTCCATAAGGGAGAGATGATGCTGTTGGATGCATTGGTACCGTAATCGCCTAAAAAGAGTACTGCTGCCGGCGGAATAGTCCAGGTGTTGTAGGCATTGTTAAGATAATTCTCAATGGCAGTGTAGTTGTTGCCTCCGACATCGGCAAGGGTGACCACGTCGGTGAGTATCCCCTGTTTCTCCCTCCATATTTTGATCGAGTCGGCCCAGGCAACGAATTCAGATCCATTGGGTGTAATGATGAGATATTCACATCCTGTGTCTTTTGCGCCTTTATACATCCGGCCGTAATCCACTTCGGGCAGGGAAGCAGAATTGAGGATGGCATCCATGAGGATGGGGTCCCACCACCGGCTTCTGAGCCTCTCTTCTCCGAACTGTCCGTTCCCTCCTGAAAAAGTGATTTCTATTTTAATGTCTTTGTACACGATCAACTCCCTGGTGGACGGGTTGTACTGAAAAGGTGTTATTCCCAGCATCGCCACGTCAACACCCCTGATTTCGCTCTTTTCCGAGAGCCGGAAAGGCGCTTCGGGGTATAGTGTACTGCGCTGATATATACTTTCATCCTTTTTATAGCTGAGGGGGCCCCGCTCTGTGTCCCAGGGGATCCTCGGAGCCGGCGCCACATCAATATCCGTGTAAGTTTCCATTCTGTATTCCAGAATATTCAGGTTTGCCTGCGCCCCTTCGGGGAGGGCAATATATCTTCCAAGGCCCGGAAGGTTTGGCGCCCCTTCATCATTGGGAAGGAACACTCCCGGGAGCACAACCTCCTGCATGGTTTGCCCGTTAATATCAATGTTGTTGAGGGCAAAAGACCGGATGGAGAAATTCACAATAAGATGTGAAGCCGTCTGGTCTTCTACAGATATTCCCTGTTTGCCCCAACTGTTCTCAAAAATTATTTCATCACAAATTGCCGGAAAAGAAACGGCAATCAGTAGTAAACATGTTAATAGTCTTTTCATTATTAATAAGTATTTATGGGTTAATCAACAGCCTTTTTGTGGCCGATTTTTTATTATCAGTGACTTTTAACAGATACATTCCGGCCTCCAGTGATTCAACACGGATCCGCGTTAAACTGTTCAAATCGCTTTTTTGTTCCGTTTCCATCAGCTTTCTTCCCCTGAGGTCTGCGATTTCAATATGTATGGCCGTCTCAAATCCCTGGGTTTGCAAAAAGAAATAATCTTTCGCCGGATTTGGGAAGACATTAACACTTACTTCGCCGGAAATTATTTCCGGGGCGCCAACCGACAGTTCACAGGTTACCATGAAGGGTGCAGAAAAACTGCTTTCGCCACAATCATTTATTGCTTTCACCCTGATCTCTGCCGATCCGACCCACATATAGGTCCAGGTAACCGTTCCCGTGGTTCCGGTACCTGAAATGACTCCGGCAGCAGAAGGCTGAATGTCCCAGGTGTAGGTATCCGCATTCAATGCGCCTGTCGTTGTGAATACTGAGGTCGGTTCTATGTCTGTACACACTTCAGCGGGACCGGTGGGTGTTCCTGGCGCTTCAGGGGCTACCGAAACCGAAATGAATCCGGGCTTGGTCACTGAGTGTGTATTGGTACCGTCAGAAACTGTAAGGGTCACATCAAATTCACCTTCTGAAGCATATTCCACCACAGGGTTTTCTTCTATTGAAGCGGCAGGGCTTCCACCGGGAAACTCCCAGCTCCACGAAGTGATATTTCCAAAGGAATTATCGGAGAACTGAACGCTTTCACCGGCACAAATACCGGTTTGGTTTGCGGTGAAATTGGCCTGAATGCCTTCGGGCAGGATACCGAAGAAAATGAGATATTCCTTCATCAGCAGTGCTTTGGTGGAAGGGGCTGCGGCATCGCTCAGCCCGCCGAACTCGTGAGAGCAGCCAATGGTCCTGAAGCCGGCGCCTTCAAATGCTATGCCGGTTCCGTAGGCCGGGGACTGATTCTGAAATATCTTGAATGCAGGCGAAACCGGTTCAATATGGTCGATGTAATTGTTTTCTCCGGAGTAAGAGTAACTCATGCCTTCAGTAAAAGCACCTGCCTGACCGTTGATGGTGCCAAGGTCGCCGGAGCCATCACCGGTTGCGTTGATGTTGAACATGGCGTGAACCGCAGTCTGATCGTCGTAGTACCAGGTGTCGCCGCCTTCCATGTAGAGCATGCCTCCGCTGTTGAGAAATGCAGAAAGTAGCTGCCCTTCGGAGGTCGTCAACACGTGATTGTCGCTGTAAATTCCCAGGCAGACGAAAACGGATGCATACACACTGAGATCGGCAGGAAGGGCGGTAACATACTCCACTGAAACCCCGTTGGCCTGAATGGCAGTTTGCATGGCCGGACCTGAACTGTTATTGTCGTCCAGATCAACAATCAGCACCGGAATCTGTCCGACGACGAAACTCATCATAAAGGTATTGCTGTAAGCGCCGCTGTTCGATTCCACATCCAGTTCCATGTTTACGGTGTAGCCGTTGGGGGTGGTTGCTTCTGCCTCCAGGGTAAAGGTTCCCTGAACGCTTTGGCCCTGCTGTATATTTCCGAAATTCACCGTGCCGGTGATGATGTTTATGTAGGATGCCACGGTAGAAAGGGTGCCTGTGACATTTTCTGCGGTTACGTTGCCATTGTTTTTAAGAGTCACAATAATATCAACGGTTTCACCCGGGTCAACTTTTCCATTGTTGTTGCCGTTTGAGTCATCAATTTCAAACTCAAACATAGTGAGATAAACTCCATTGGATTCTTCCAGCACTTCTACGGCATCAAGGTCAAAACCGGCATCATTGACGTTCTGCTGACCATCGCCGTCATCAAGTATTTTAAAGAAGCGGGCTTCCGGAAGACCCGACTGGGCGATGTCGAATTCAGCGGTGCCGGTTGCAGTTCCTAATGAAATCCAGGGGCCGTCCATAGTGGCTCCTGCATAACAGGTATATCCTTCGGGGGATGCATCCCCTTCGTGTACCCGGATGTCGGGGCCTGAAGCGTCGGTGACAGGTACCTGCATATCGAGAACACACCAGCCATTTTTCCCGACAGAGTAGTTCACATTGTCAGGAGCCCCTAAGGCAGCTTTGGTGTTCCCTTCATCAGAGTGGTTATTATCAGGAATCTGTGAGGCGGTAAACCGGTAGGCAAAATGTCCGTCCTGCGGCTGAAGCTGAACATCAAGGATGGTGGCATTCAATGCTGTAACCTGCACGTTGGGGATGGTTTGCGTCTGATAACCATTGGCCATCACTTTCACCGAATAGGTTCCGGGGATCATGTATTTATGATAATCCCCGCCAACAGGATCGGAATAACATGGCAAACTGTTATCCACAAATATAATAGCTGCTACGGGGGTTCCTGAAGAGGCATCCGTTACTGTTCCGTGAAGTCCGTATCCGGCATGCTCGATCATGGCCATCATGGCGCCGTAATTATAGTTGTAAAATGTGGTGATCTGGGAGGCCGGCGGTTTTTTTATTTCTGAAATTTCCATCGACCAGGATATCGAACCCATGATGCCGTAATTGGAATCTTTGGTGCTTCCATTGATGGCATACATGCCGTTGTATCCCGGCTCTACCGGCAGGTTTGAATAACCCGACTCCGAAGCATATATATTGCCCAATGCCTGGATATGGGCCCAGTCGGGGGCATCGGGAGGCCTGTAACTCCATGGGCAGGACAGGAATACAATGCCGCTGTGATAGGTGGTGTGCACAACGAACTGTTGGTTATACATACAATCCCTCAGGTGCTTCGATTCCGGTTGGGAGCAGGGTCCCGGGCTCCCGCCCCACGCATCCCACATGTATTGCCAGTCGCGGTTAAGGTCCACGCCGGCATTGTTGTACCTCGAGTTGTTTTCCCTTCCGTCGGGATTAACCATGAGATAGAGCCAGATTTCCCGGTTGTCGATCAGATCGGTGATATAAGAGTTGGTACCGTAAGCGAGAACGATATTCCGGGCAAACCTGATCATGATTTCAGGGCCTATCGCCTCATCCCCGTGGATGCCGCCATCGAACATCACTTCAGGCTCGGGTTCGTCAGTTGCCACATTATCGCTTATCTTAAGTGCAAAACACTGACGGTTCCCCAATGAATTACCGAATATAAATTTTTTGCATATTGCAGGGAAATACTCCACCAGGCTGTCTGCAATGTCAACAATCTGCTGGTAAGAATGGTACTGGTCCTCACCGACCCAAATGTTTTCGGAGTATTTGATCAGATCTTCAATTTCTATTTCGTAAGCCAGTCCCAGGCTTTTCACTTTTTCAAATTCAGCAGGGATCAAATAGGCCCTTGCCGAATTGAAATCTGCGGCAGGATAGTCCATATTGATACGCAGATTATGCAACAGGAGGAGGTCTTCCTGTTTTTCAATATGAATCCTGACCTGCATTTCATCCTTTCTCCAACCCTGCGAAAAAGAAGAGATACACCAAACAACCAATACCAAAACCAGCGCACACTTTTTCATCACTTAATATTAAAATTATACAATGCTGATTTTCAGGGCTAAAATTATCAGGTATTCCTGAAAAGCCAACATCCGATTTGTTAATAAACTGTTAAACTCCGCCATTAAAGTGCAAATAAAACAAAATTCATGGAGGTAAGCATGCAAAAGACACATTTATCATGTAAATGGTTGCATATTTAATGTATCCCAACGGATGGGTTACCGGAAAAAAATTTTGAAGTTCATTTCCTGTGTATCGCCTAATATCACTCTAACCAGGCATATTCCGGGTTCGGAAACGGCGGGTTTCCATCTGATTACTGTTTCTCCCTTTTGCCCGGGTTTGGCGAAAGGGACTCCGATGATGTTTCCAAGCGAATTGTATATCAGCACTTTAACATGTATCGGGCCTGGGAGTGACATCCTGATATTCAGTTGATCGGTAACGGGATTTGGAAAAACAGAAACTTCCGGCGCGGAGTGGTCATGGATGCCCGTACATTCTTCTACCCAAACGGTTTGTGAAGCGCTGTTTTCACATCCGTTTTCATCAGAGTAGGTATAAATAAGGGTATGGCTTCCGGCGCCGGCAATGTCGGGATAAAAGTAACCGTTCATGACACCGGGCCCTGAATACTCACCGCCGGCAGGACTTCCTTCGCCGAGCAGGTAAGGCGGGTCGTCCAGGCAAAAATCAGGCAAATCCGAAAAGCTGACTGCAGGAAGAGGGTTGACCAGGATAAAGTCTTCACGGGTAAGAGTAGCGTATCCGGCTCCATCGTAAACGGTAAGGGTTACGTCAAAAATTCCCGCTGTGTTGTACACAACGGAAGGATTTTGTTGCTGGGAAGACGACGGTGTGCCGCCTTCGAAAAGCCATTCCCATGAAACGACATTCCCGCTTGAATTATCCTCATAGTTCACTGTTTCCCCTTCACATACGGTAGTGTTGTCTGCGTTAAAGTCTGCTATCAGTGAATAGGATCCCTGATAAGCCCTCACGTTTGTGCCGACTCCGCACACGATCAGCGTACCGTTTTTCCCGATGGCAGGCCCTCCGACATTGACATTTTGTATGGGTTCATTCCATCGCAGGCTCAGGTCGGGATTGAAGGAATAGAAATTCCCGGTGGCGAATTCGCCGTTGGTGACAAAAACATACCCGTTGGCATCAATGGCCATCCGGGGTGAAGAGGAGGTGGAGGAAAGTATTCCCGTGGATGTGTTCAGCACGTTGCCTGTGGCCGGATCCAGACGTATCACTTCTCCGGAAACGGAATAGGTGTAAACTGACCCGTCAGGGCCTGTTCCGGCGGTGGAGAAGGGAATATAGCCGATGGGTACGCTCCATTTGATCTCGAAGGAGGCTCCCTTATCGGTGAGCGCAAAGAGAAAATCGGTGACGGGATTGTTCATCGACCGTGGGGCATACACAGTCCCGTCGGGTCCAACAAAAAGACCCAGTTGTTGAATGATGCCTCCGCTCAGGGCATCGCTTGAGAAAAGGTAAGCGCCGGTTTCAATATCCATGACGCCCACCTTGGGGCCGTATGGACTTGCTTCCCAGTAATAGCATCGGTTTTCGAAAACCGACACCTCCTGTCCGTTGCTGGTGGGGCAGCTTCGGGGTGTCTGCCACTTTGTGGTTCCGTCGGTGGATTCGATACGCATCACGCTGTTGAAATTACCCACAATCAGATCGCCGTCGGAAGCAAAGGAGGCCCCTTCGGTACTGCTTTCGTTGATGGTTTCTTCTGATTTCCAGAGCACGGCACCGGTTCCGGCATCAAGGGCATAAACGAATGAGTAGTTGGTGTTCCCTGAACGGGTGGCATAAACCACCCCGCCTCTGATGGCGGAGACTCTGTTTCGCCAGTCGGAGGAGGGAAAATCCACAGGCAGGTCGGCAGTCCAGAGCGTATCGCCGGTGTGGAGGTCATGGGCAACAAGTACCGTCCCGTGTAACACATCATTGAGGTTAAAAATCCTGCTCATGACCACAATATCGCCATCAATGACTGCCTGTTGGGCAATGACGGAAGGCTGCCCCCCCTGCCATAGCAGTACAGAGGCTTCCGGCCCGGATTCGGACGACTGTGAATGCCTTGACGGTTTGCCCCCGGAACCCACATTCCAGCCATCTGCTAAAGCGCTGAATATGAAAGCAGGAACCAGAAACAGCATCGTAATGATAAATTTCATTGTATTTTTTATTGTTTATGCGAAGCCAAAAATATCAATTTTTTTTCGGTTTCAGAAAGAGAAACTCAGAAATCGCCACCAGCAGCAATGTAAATAAAACACTCAATAACACACGTCTGAAAGTGATAAAAAAACCGGATAATCTGAATACCTCAATATAAAACAGGAAGCAATGGTGTACAAATATCAGAAAGGCCGAATAGGATAAAAACCATCTGAATCCCAGATCGCGTATAGAAGGGAAAATTCCCGGTTCATATTCCCTTCTGGAGGACAAAATCCTGATGACAAAGGGCCGGGTGAAAGCCATTAAAACCGAGGCGGCAGCATGAATTCCCGACGATCCGGTAAAGGCATCCATAGTCAGGCCAATGGCAAAAGCGAGGAACAGCAGCAACCATCTGCGGGTTTCAAAAGGAAGCCGCAAAATGAAGTACACATATAAATAGGGCACTAAAAATCCCCCGAAGTTGATGTTGTCAAGGATAAGGACCTGAATCAGGACCAGTCCGAAAAACCTGCCGGCATTGCTGATCAATATCCTGTTCATGGTTTAACCTGGTTGAAAGTGTCTGTCTGCGCCTTCCGGTTTTTATTCCGGAGAACATATACAAAAGTGAGACTGTTAAAATCGGAAGAGAACCTGATGCGCGCCTGATTGAAGTTTTCTCCCCTGATACTAATGTATTCTTCAACTGTTCCGATCAACAATCCGCTGGGAAAAATAAATGAGTTTCCGCTGGTCACAATGGTATCCCCTTTATCCACACTCACATGCGAGGGTATATCTGTGAGCAGCCCTGTACGATAATTCAAGCCGTTCCACTGCATGTTGCCAAGATGATTGTTTTTCTTAATCCTTGCATTGATTTTTATATCCCTGTGAAGGGCCGACATCACAACGCTGTATTCTGCCGAGGCATAAACCACAAGTCCCACCACACCATCCGGTGAAATGATGGCCATATCCGGCTCCACACCGGCATTTTTTCCTTTGTCTATAAGAAGGTAATTCTTCTGTTTGTTCACGCTGTTGCTTATAACCTTTGCTTCAATTACGGTAAAGGATGTATCCGGAAAAAAGGTGCTTCTTACCGTATCAGCCATCAGGTTTTGCCGGTTCAGGCCAAATAATTGCTGCCTGAGGCCGGCATTTTCCCTCGCAAGCATTTCATTGGCCTTTCTTAAACCGAAGTATTGCGAAATGTTATGAAATCCTTTATAAACTGAAGCAGAAATGCGGTTTGTCGAGTTCAGGAAAGCCGTGCGCTGATAACCTTCCTGAAAGATCATGACAAACGAAAACGTTTCCAGCAGTAAAAAAAGGAAAAAAAAGTGATACCTGACGATTAAATTAAATAGTTGGCGCACAGAACTTTCAAATTATCTTTAGAATAATGCTACGGCCTACTTGATTAAAAAAGTAAACTTATCAAAGTTTTTTAAAGCTATGCCGGTTCCCCTTGCCACAGCGTGCAGGGGATCATCTGCAATGTGCACAGGCAGCTTGGTTTTCAGATGTAACCTTCTGTCAAGGCCCCTCAGCAACGAACCTCCGCCGGCCAGGTATATTCCGGTTTTAAAAATATCGGCAGCCAGTTCAGGAGGGGTCATCTCCAGGGCATTGAGCACTGCGGCTTCAATTTTGGATATTGACTTGTCAAGGCAATGGGCAATTTCTTTGGAATTAACCGTGATTTCCTTAGGTATTCCTGTAAGCATATCCCTGCCATGCACAGCATAGTCTTCAGGAGGGTTTTCGATATCCGTCATGGCGGCGCCCACCTCAATTTTTATCCTTTCTGCTGTTCGCTCCCCAATGTTGATGTTGTGCTGTTTCCTCATGTACTCTTCAATATCGTAATTGAAGTCATCGCCTGCAATGCGAATGGATTTGTTATTCACAATACCTCCCAGGGCAATGACTGCAATTTCGCTAGTTCCGCCGCCGATATCAATGATCATATTGCCGGTGGGCTCCATCACGTCGATGCCTATTCCGATGGCCGCTGCCATAGGCTCATGGATGAGCCTGACCTCCTTGGCGCCGGCCTGCTCGGCAGAATCCTTCACCGCCCGTTCTTCCACCTCGGTGATCCCTGAAGGGATACAGATCACCATTTTTAAAGCGGGAGGAAACAATGGCTTTTTTGGCCAGATCATTTTGATCATTTCCCGGATCATAAATTCAGCCGATTGAAAATCGGCGATTACACCGTCTCTTAATGGTCTTATGGTTTTGATATTCTCATGGGTTTTACCATGCATCATCTGTGCCCTTTTTCCAACCGCTATTATCCTGCCGGTGTTCCGCTCGATGGCCACGATGGAGGGCTCATCCACAACCACTTTATCATTGAATATGATGATGGTGTTGGCCGTCCCCAGGTCGATGGCTATTTCTTTAGTGAGAAATGAAAAAAGACCCATATCAATCTGTATTAATGTTTAAAATGCCTGAAGCCGGTAAAAACCATGCTCATTTTGACACTGTTGCAGAAATCTATCGATTCCTGATCCCTGACAGAACCTCCCGGTTGTATTACAGAAGTGATCCCCGCCTGAAATGCTATTTCAACCGAGTCGGAAAACGGGAAAAAAGCGTCTGACGCCATCACTGCTCCTTTCAGGTCGAAACCGAAAGTACCGCATTTCAATATGGCCTGCTTTAACGCATCTACCCTTGAGGTCTGCCCGGTTCCGCCTGCCAGCAACTGTTTGTTTTTCACCAGTACAATGGCATTGGATTTGGTGTGCTTCACTATTTTGTTGGCAAATAACAAATCCTCTGCTTCTCTGATATCCGGAACCACCTCTGTCACCACTTTCATATCATCCGGGGTTTCCGTTTTCAGGTCTTTATCCTGTTCGACCACGCCATTCAGAATGGTTTTGAACTGTTTCTCCGGAAAACCATACGATTTCTTCAACAAAATTATACGATTTTTCCTTGACTTTAACAAATCAAGAGCAATTTTTTCATATCCCGGCGCCAGAATGACTTCAAAAAACAATTTATCGATTTCACGGGCTGTTTCTCCATCAATTTCCCGGTTGGTGATCAGGACGCCTCCGAAAGCCGAAACCGGGTCTCCGGCAAGGGCATCTTTCCAGGCATCGATGAGGGCCGGCCGGCTGGCAAGGCCGCAGGCATTGCTGTGCTTGAGAATGGCAAAAGCCGGCTCGTCAAATTCGGCAATCAGGGCAATGGCTGCATCAAGATCACCAAGATTATTGTATGACAACTGTTTCCCATGCAACTGTTCGAAAACCTCATCGGGATTCCCGTAAAAAACGGCCTGCTGGTGGGGATTTTCACCGTATCTTAAAGGCATGGCTTCGCTGATGCTCTTCTTAAACGACATCATCCGGCCTTCCCTGTTAAAATAATTGAAAATCGCCGAATCATATCCGGATGAAATGTCAAAAGCCATGGCAGCAAACTTCTTCCTGTCCTCAAGGGTGGAGAATCCGTTCTTTTCTTCCAGCAGTCCAAGCAGGTCGGCATATTGTTTCGAAGAGGGCACGATGAGAACGTCGGCAAAATTCTTGGCGGCCGCCCGGATGAGTGATATGCCTCCGATATCGATTTTTTCAATGATCTGTTGCTCTTCAGAAGTTTGTTTCAGCGTTTCTTCAAAGGGATACAGGTCAACAATCACAAGATCAATGGCGGGAATGCCGTATTCGTCAAATTCCTTCATGTCGCCCTCGTTATTCCTGCGGCCAAGAATACCTCCGAACACTTTGGGATGAAGGGTTTTTACCCTTCCTCCAAGAATGGAAGGGTAAGAGGTAAGGCTTTCGATGCTCCGGGGACTGGCTCCGAGTTCCTCAAGGTAGCCAAGGGTGCCGCCCGTCGAATATATAGTTACACCTGTTCCAACCAGTTTGCTAACGATTCCGGCAAGCCCCTCCTTATGATAAACGGAAATCAGGGCGCTTGATATTTTCTTCATCATACGAAAATTATCAGGGTAATTTAAAACTGCAATTTTATGAAAAAAAGCGATAGCAAATTAAAAATACACCTTTTACCATGCTCAAAAGGTATTATTGTGTACTTTTATGCCCCACTTATATCGAACAGAGACAACAGGCTATGATGATTTTCCTCAAACTTTTGCGTGAAAGTTATTTGTTTGCCTTTCAGGCGATAAAGATCAATAAAGTCCGGACAGCATTATCACTTTCAGGAATAACGATCGGTATTTTTTCGGTGATATCTGTGTTTACCATCTTTGATTCCATGGAACTCGCCATCCGTGACAGCATCAACAGCCTTGGGAACAATGTACTCTTTGTTCAGAAATGGCCCTGGGCGATGGGCGGGGATTATCCCTGGTGGAAATACTGGAGCCGGCCCGAGCCTGACATAAACGATCTGAATGAAATACAGAGAAGAAGTACTGCCTCCGAGGCATGTGCGATGATGTTCCAGGTCAGCCGCACCGTCAAATACCTGAGTAACAGCATTGAAAAAGTTTCCATTGTGGCCATTTCACATGAATATGAAAAAGTGATGCCCCTGCCCATGCAGGCAGGTCGCTATTTCACCCAGATCGAATCGGCGGGAGGCAGGAGCGTTGCCATTATTGGAAGCACCATCGCTGAAAAACTGTTTCCGGGGTTAGACCCCATCGGAAGAAAAATTAAAGTGTTCGGCAGTAAATTAGAAGTGATCGGTATTACCCGGAAAGAGGGCCAGGACATGTTTGATGAATCCTCAGACGAACAGATCATGGTGCCCATGGATTTTGCCAGGAATTACGTTGATTTTCAGTCGGTGGGCGCCACCATTGTGGTCAGAGCCAAATCCTATGTGTCAAATGATGAATTACGGGATGAAATTACAGGGATCATGCGTTCTGTAAGAAAACTTAAACCCAGGGAAGAGGATAACTTTGCCATCAACGAAACCAGTATCATCACACAGGGCTTTGATAAACTGTTCGGTGTGATCGCCATCGTGGGCTGGATCATCGGCGGATTTTCACTGCTGGTCGGGGGGTTTGGTATTGCCAACATTATGTTTGTATCGGTAAAGGAGCGAACCAGCCAGATCGGGATACAAATGTCATTAGGCGCAAAAAGGTTTTTCATTTTGTTCCAGTTTCTGTTTGAAGCCATCTTTCTTTCCCTTATCGGAGGCGCCGGGGGATTATTGATCATTCTGCTGGGCACATGGGTGATGTCGGCCCTTTCAAGCTTTGATGTGGCGCTCACCCAGGGAAATATTTTCCTTGGTTTGTTTGTTTCAAGCCTCATCGGGCTCATTTCAGGACTGTTCCCGGCATTGCAGGCTTCCAGGCTCAATCCCGTTGAGGCCATGCGGTCCACCTTTTGATGACATACCCCTATTACCCTGTTATACAGGCATTTCACAAATATCTTCACTCCGGTTGAGATTTTTTTGTGGTTTGCCACTGTAATTTTTTAATTTTGCAGACAAATGCAGGTCGAAAAACCGGGAGCCTGAAAGTAAGCATTTACAGAATAAGCAGTCAGGGAATTTCATGTCATTCCGGGGGCAATGGAGTATTGTTTTTTTGTGAACTTATGTTTTCACCGGCAAAAAAGAGCTGTATTTTTTTTACTTTTACAAGGCAATTTGTTTTCAGATGGAAAAACGCTGGGTATTAAAGGAACAAGGCGATCCGCTCAAAGTTCAGTTCCTCGCAAAGGAGCTGAACATTGACACTACCCTTGCCAATCTTTTAGTACAACGGGGCATATCCACTTATGAAGAAGCCAGGTATTTTTTCAGGCCCTCCCTCAGCAACCTCCATGATCCTTTCCTGATGAAAGATATGGATAAAGCGGTGGCACGTATTGAAACAGCCATTAAGAAAGGAGAAAAAATACTCATTTACGGGGATTATGATGTCGACGGTACAACGGCGGTTGCCCTGGTTTATACCTTTTTGAAAAAAATCTATCAGAACCTTGATTTCTATATACCCAACAGGTATGAGGAGGGCTATGGCATATCCTACAAAAGCGTGGATTTTGCCCATGAAAACGGTTTTTCACTTGTTATTGTGCTTGATTGCGGGATAAAAGCCGTTGAAAAAATCGCCTATGCCAAAAGTAAAGGGATAGATTACATCATTGCCGATCATCACCGGCCGGGCGACAGCCTTCCTGATGCCGAAGCCGTTCTTGACCCGAAGCAGCCCGGATGCTCCTACCCCTGCGATGAGCTCTCCGGATGCGGAGTGGGTTTCAAGCTCGTCCAGGCTTTCGCCTCCAAAAACGGTATTCCCTTTGAAGATCTCATTCAGTATCTTGATCTCCTGGTGGTGAGCATTGCCTCTGATATAGTGAGGATCACCGGGGAAAACAGGATACTTGCCTATTACGGATTGAAACTGATCAACACCAACCCGAGGCCCGGCTTTGAAGCCATCCTGAATTGCAGCGGGATCACCAGAAGACCGGATCAGCCGGATATAGAATGCGATTGCATTTTCAGTAAAAAGCTGAATGTCACTGACCTGGTCTTCCTGATCGGCCCACGCATCAATGCCGCAGGCAGAATTGAAAGCGCCAGGAACTCCGTGAAACTGCTCATCGCAGAAGATATCGAAACGGCCGAAAACCTGGCCAAAATGATCAATGATTTCAATAACGAAAGAAAAGACCTGGACGCCCAAACCACCACCGAAGCCCTGGAAATGATCAAAAGCAACCGTCATATACTTCGTTGTAAATCCACGATGGTGTACAATCCCTCATGGCACAAAGGGGTTATCGGCATCGTTGCCTCCAGGCTGATCGAATCGTATTACCGGCCAACTATTGTGATGACCAAATCCAATGGACTGATCACAGGATCGGCACGGTCCATCAAGGATTTTGACATTTACGATGCCGTGGATCATTGCAGCGACCTTCTCGAACATTTCGGAGGCCACAAATATGCCGCAGGGCTTTCGCTTAAGCCCGAAAATTTTGAGCAATTCAGGGAGCGTTTTGAATCCTATGTTTTCCAAACCCTGCCGGATGATTCCCTGATCCCTGAAGTCGAAATCGATGCCCAGATCAACCTGAATGATATTTCCAAAAAGTTTCACAATATCCTGAAGCAGTTTTCACCTTTTGGTCCGGGTAACATGTCGCCGGTATTCTACACTGAAAGCGTTATTGACACCGGGTCGGCAAGAATCGTCGGCAAAAACCACCTTAAGCTCGAAGTTGTCCATCCCCATATCAGGGCATACCCGGTACAGGCCATTGCCTTCCAGCAAAGCGATCAGTTTGATCTGGTCGAAAAAAACACCCCTTTCAGCATTGCCTACCACATTGAAGAAAATGAATGGAACGGCATGGTTAATCTTCAGCTCAACATCAAAGACATTAAACCCAATGCACGGGAGCTCTCAGGGCAGGATCATGGAGGAAACACAAACTGACCTTAACCATTCCTGAAAAAGATGTTCTCAAGGTCAAATAATACATTGAGAATCAGGTATGTGCCAAAAACAACCAGAATGATCCCCACAATCCGGTTCATCCATGTCATGATCTTTCCATTCAGGAAACTCTTGATATGATGGGCAATAAAGCATTTCAGCATATCGGTGAATAAAATGGTGGAAAGAATACCGCCCAGAAACAAGGGGATGGAATTATTATAAATGCCGAAGTTGGCTCTCACCGAAACGGTGACGGTGATCCAGATAAACCACATGCCAGGATTGGTAATGTTCAGGAAAAACCCTTTAATAATGTAAACAAATGCCGGCGAAGCGCCCGACTGGTTTTTACCCTCTCTGTTCTCTCCCGAATCTCTCACCACCCGGGTAAATGTGTAAGTGCCAAAGATGATCAGGACGATTCCGCCAACTATCCCGAAAAGGAAATTCTGGCGCGGGTCTTCCCCAGGTATCTGCGTGATCCCGAAATAACAAATCAGCAGTGCGACCACATCGCTGATGAATATTCCGATGGCCATCAGCGCCCCCGATTTAAAACCGCGATGGATGCTGGTTTGAATAAGTGCAAAAAAACCCGGTCCAAGAAGTATGGCAAATGTCAAACCAATGATTATTCCCTTATAATATGGCGCCATCCCTGTCGGTTCTCTTATTTGATATAATTGTGTTGTTTCAGAAAATCAACCCACTGTTGGTGAAGGTCCTTTTTAAGCACCCTTGGAAATTTATTGGCGCCTCCTTCACGGCCCTGAAGTTTCATCCATTTTCCGAACGCTTCGGAGGGCAGTATCTCGACAAAAACATCCCTGATGGCGGCAATTCGCTCAACGCGGTAATCATCGTTCAGTATTTTCAGGTATCCGTCGATTTTCTTCCTGGCTGTTTCTGCATCTAACATGGCATCACTTCCAAGATACCACTGATGGGCGAACATGGAATCATGCTTTATCCCGGCAACGGTAAATTCGCGTATCTCCACGTTAAGTTCATTTTCAAGCATCTCAACCGCCCTGCTCATATTCTCAAGCGAAAGATGTTCACCGCAGATGCTCAGGAAGTGCTTGGTCCGGCCCGTTATTACAATCTCCCCCCTGGTTTTGGAGTTGAACTTGACAACGTCGCCGATCAGGTAACGCCATGCCCCTGAGCAGGTGGACAAAAGAAGCGCATATTCCCTGTTTTCTTCCACCTCTTTGATGGTGAGCGCCTGGGGGCTGCTTTTCAGATTGCCTTCACCATCAAAATTGTCATCGTTGAAGGGGATGAATTCATAAAACAGTCCGTTATCCAGGATCATCTCCATTCCGTTTCCTTCCACCTTTTTCTGGTAGGCGATGTATCCCTCGGAAGCAAGGTATGACTCCTGGAATACCACCTTACGGCCGAACAACTTTTCAAAACTTTTGATATACGGGCCGAAAGCCACTCCGCTGTGCACATACACCGAAAGGTTGGGCCAGATTTCATGGATGTTGTTAAGATGGTTGTGTTCAATGATCTTTTCAAGTATGATCTGTATCCAGGCGGGTACTCCCACGATCACACTGATGTCCCAGTCCTTTGCCTTTTTGACGATTTCCTCAAGCTTCACCGACCACTCCCTTTCCCTGGATATTCTTCTTCCGGGCTTGTAGAAATGCTGAAACCAGAAAGGCAGGTTGCCCGCAGAAATGCCTGAAAGGTCGCCTTCATAATAAGTGCCGTTGTACTGAAGGTGGGTGCTTCCGCCAATCATAAGTATCCCTTTTTCATAAAAAGTCACCGGCAGGTTATATCTCACCGCAGAAACCAGTTGCCTTATGCTTGCACGGCGGATGGCACGGATCATATCTCCTGTAACAGGAATCTGCTTGCTCGATGCTTCCGATGTCCCTGAGGTCAGGGCGAAATATTTCACCCTGCCGGGCCACGAAACAAAAGCCTCCCCGTTCAGCGCCCTGTACCACCATTTCCGGAACATACTGTTGTAATCATACACCGGAACCTTCTCCCGGAAGGCCTTTACAATATGATCGGATTTGAGTATGTCAGTAAAACCATAATGCTCGCCAAATGAGGTAAATTGTCCTTTTTTAAGCAGTTTTTTCAGTGTCTTTTCCTGAACTATAAAGGGATCGGTCCTTCTCCGCTCCCTGTTTTCAATCGGAAGGTTGCGCAACTCATAGGCTTTTTTGATAATTGACCCGAGGAAAGGCATGCTTTGAAAAATTAATTTCTACAAAAATAATAAAAAAAACCTGCCCGTTGAAAAGGGCAGGTTCAACTACAAAAAACTGAAAAAACAAATTATTTAATCACCCCAAGTTCTTTGCCAACCTTTGTAAAGGCAGCAATGGCCTTATCAAGGTGTGTTTTATCGTGGGCGGCGGAAAGCTGCACACGGATACGGGCCAGTCCTTTACCTACCACGGGGTAGTAGAACCCGATAACATAAATACCTTCTGCAAGAAGCTTTTCAGCCATCACCTGCGAAAGTTTTGCATCATACAGCATTACTGCACAGATGGCAGATTTGGAAGGCTTGATATCAAAACCGGCAGCTTTCATTTTTTCCATGAAATAATTCGTGTTCCAGTGCAGTTTGTCCTGAAGCTCATTGGTTTCTGTCATCATATTGAACATCTCTATTCCTGCCTCAACGGCTGCAGGGATAAGTGAGTTTGAGAAAAGATACGGGCGCGAACGCTGGCGCAGCAATTCAATGATCTCTTTCCTGCCTGTGGTGAAACCGCCGATACCGCCTCCAAATGCTTTCCCTAAGGTGCCAGTGATGATATCCACTTCTCCGCGTATGTTGAACAGCTCGGTTACGCCTCTTCCCGTTTTCCCGACCACACCGGCGGAATGACACTCATCAACCATGATAAGGGCATCGTACTTTTTGGCCAGTTCGTTGATCTTGTCCATCGGGGCAACGTTCCCGTCCATGGAGAACACACCGTCGGTGACAATGATCTTGAACCTTGCCGTGGCTGAAGCCTCTTTCAGCTTCTGCTCAAGGTCTTCCATATTTGCGTTTTCATAACGGAAACGCTGTGCCTTGCTAAGCCTTACTCCGTCAATGATGGAGGCATGATTCAGCGAGTCCGAAATAATGGCGTCCTCGGCAACGAAAAGGGGTTCAAAAACGCCTCCGTTGGCGTCAAAACAGGCGGCATAAAGAATCGTGTCCTCGGTGCCGAAAAAATCAGCGATCTTTTGCTCCAGGGCCTTATGAATATCCTGTGTGCCGCAAATAAACCTTACTGACGACATGCCAAAGCCATGGGAATCGAGCGACCTTTTGGCCGCAGCCACCAGCCTCGGATGATTGGAAAGCCCCAGGTAATTGTTGGCGCAAAAATTGAGCACTTCCTGCCCTGTATTAATACTGATCTCAGCTCCCTGAGGGGAGGTGATGACCCTTTCTTTCTTGAACAATCCCGCTTCTTCAATGCTTTTGAGTTCATTGGCGAGAAAATCTTTCATTTTTCCGTACATATCTGATATTTTTAAAGTTGTGTTGTTATTCTTTTCACAATCCGGCGGCAAATATATACAAGAATCCGGATAAAGAGCAAAAACTATCAATATCTTTCACGAATCTTTCACAATCTTTGTCAGCTTGCCCGAAATGCATTGCACAAGATCATTTTTTTCTGCCCGATCCATTTGATATTAAAAATTTATACTTTTGCCTCCAATTGTTAATTAATAAACAGTAAAAATTTATTTATGAAAAATATTCTTGTAATAGGGGCAGTGGGGCAGATAGGCTCGGAACTGACCATGGAACTCAGGAAGAGATATGGCAATAACAATGTCGTTGCCGGATACCGGAAAACCGAACCTTCGGAAGAACTCGCAGGCTCAGGCCCGCTCGAAAGGGTGGATGCCACCGATGTGGATAAAATGGTGGAAGTGGTTAAGAAATACAAAATCGATACCATCTATAACCTGGCCGCTTTGCTTTCGGCAGTGGCCGAAGCCAGGCCGC
Source organism: Bacteroidales bacterium (assembly GCA_016927695.1). GTDB lineage: Bacteria > Bacteroidota > Bacteroidia > Bacteroidales > JAFGHD01 > JAFGHD01. The sequence goes on along the minus strand of JAFGME010000236.1, from coordinate 3,776 downwards.
AGGCAGCCTGGAACGTGGGTGTGAACGGCGTGTATAACGTACTCGAAGTGGCCCGCGAATTCAACTGTGCCGTTTTCTTCCCCAGCTCCATCGGCGCTTTCGGCCCATCAACACCGCTGGACAACACCCCGCAGGACACCATCCAGCGTCCCAACACCATGTACGGCGTCACCAAAGTGGCCGGCGAACTTCTGAGCGATTACTATTACAAGAGGTTCGGCGTGGATGCCAGGGGTCTTCGCTATCCCGGAATCATCTCCAACGTGACTCTGCCCGGCGGCGGCACAACCGACTACGCCGTTGAGATCTATTACGAAGCCATTAAAAGCAATAAATACACCTGCCCCCTGCCTGCAGGAACTTTCCTCGATATGATGTATATGCCCGACGCCCTCGACGCTGCCATCGACCTCATGGAAGCGGACCCGGCAAAACTGAAGCACAGGAATGCCTTCAACGTCACAGCCATGAGCTTCGACCCGGAGATCATTGCTGCCGAAATCAAAAAACACATGCCCGGATTTACTATGGATTATAACCCCGACCCGATGAAAAAGGCCATCGCCGATACCTGGCCGAACAGTATGGACGATACCTGCGCCCGCGAGGAATGGGGCTGGAATCCCAAATACGGCCTCGGGGAAATGACCATAGATATGCTCGAAAAGATCAGGATCAAGCTGGGAAAATAAACCGGTGGGTATATCATTTACGACAGAATTCCAATTATTTATCTATACAATATTCGTCTTAAATCCGTGCCTGTCTGCCCCGAGGCAGGCATTGGTGGCAATAATAATAATGCCCCCTGATACACTAACGAAAGCCGAATAAAAGCCCGGGAATTGCTTCTGTGTTTGTCTGTGTTTTCTGTGCGGGACTTTTCTCACACAGACTGGCACAGAATTGCACAGACATTGACAACGAAACTCTGAAAGCGATAATATATGAGAAAAAGAACTGCAATACTATTCTGCAAGTAACCTTTCAGGGCAACCTGCGTCATACAGGTTAAAAGCAATAATCCGGCCGCCTATGAAAATGAGTTACGCTCTCTTTGTCCTCCTGCTTTGGGTAATTTCTCTGCAAAGCAATGCCCAGGAATATTTCCAGCAGGAAGTGAAATACAACATCAAAGTCAGCCTCGACGATGTAAACCATACACTGTCGGCCTTTGAGGAAATCGAATACTACAATAACTCTCCTGGTGACCTTGAGTTTATCTGGTTTCATATATGGCCAAACGCTTACGACAACAACAATACGGCGCTGGGTAAACAAAAAATTGCATTCAGCGGAAAAAGGAAACACATGAATGATGAAGAGCAGCGGGGCAGGATCGATTCACTTGACTTCAGAAGCTACGGGAATTCCCTCAGGTGGGAATATCATGAAAACCATATTGATATTTGCAAAGTGTTTCTGAATGAACCCCTGAAAACCGGTTCTGCAGTGGTGATCACCACACCATTTTTCGTAAAACTCCCCAAAGGAAATATCTCGCGATTGGGACATGTGGACCAGTCGTACCAGGTCACCCAATGGTTTCCAAAACCTGCGGTGTACGACAACAAAGGGTGGCATTGCTTCCCTTACCTGGATTATGGCGAGTTTTACTATGAATACGGATCCTTTGACGTTTCCATAACGGTTCCCGACAACTACTACGTGGCAGCCACAGGCATCCTTCAGAATGAAGAGGAGAAAGGCAGTATTCTCCAAAAGGCAGAAGAAACCGCCGCAGTCACAAAATATGACAAGGACGACAATGTTTTTCCGCCCTCCAACCCCGAAAGAAAAACCCTCCGTTTCAAAGAGGAAAACATCCATGACTTCGCCTGGTTCGCCGACAAAAGGTTTCATATCATGAAAGGGGAGGTGAAGCTTCCCCACTCGGGCAGGGCAGTCACCACCTGGGCATATTTCCTGAACAATGAGGCACATCTGTGGGAAAGATCAATCGAATATATCAACGATGCCATTTATTACTATTCCTTGTGGTACGGAGATTATCCCTATGACAATTGCACGGCCGTTCACTCTTCAGGAAGTTCCGGGGGCGGCATGGAATACCCCCAGATAACCCTTATTGGTAATTCTTCCACAGCCATGTCGCTCGAAATGGTGATCATGCACGAGGTGGGTCACAACTGGTTCTACGGATTACTTGGCAGCAACGAAAGGGAACATCCCTGGATGGACGAAGGCGTCAATACTTTCAGCGAAATAAGGTATTTCAACACGAAATATCCGGACAACCGGCTGTATAAAATGCTCTCTGAAAAGGAAAACCCGGGCCGTATCCTGGGTATCGAAGAGTTGAAGTACCACAATATGCACAGGATTTATTACCTGATAAACGCCCGTTCAGGAAATGACCAGCCTGCATCGCTCCGTTCAGAAGACTACACCCGGGGGAATTACGCCGGGGTCGTATATTCCAAGGCCGGTATATCCATGTATTATTTGATGCTTGCCCTTGGTGAAGAAAAATTTAACAAATGCATGCAGGCTTATTTTGAAAAGTGGAAATACAGACATCCTTACCCGGAGGATCTCCGGAAAATATTTCAGGAGGAGACCGGTCAGGACCAGGCCTGGTTCTTTGATGATCTGATGGGTTCCACAAAAAAACTGGATTATAAGGTGTCAAGGTTTAAAGATGGAAAGGTCCTGGTAAAGAATAAAGGGAAGATCGATTCTCCCGTGCTGCTGTATGGTATCCGTGACGAAAAAGCAAGCCTGGAAAAGGTTGTGCCCGGCTTTTCGGGAAAACAATGGATTTCACTCGAAGGGGACAAACCCGAAAAGTTTGCTTTCGATGCTGAAGGCTTCACTCCTGACCTCTACCCGAAGAACAATATAGTCAGAACTTCAGGTGTATTCCGCAAATCGGGCCCGCCCGAAGTAAATGCTCTGGGATTGATAGAAAAACCCGGCAGAACCTCTCTGAACATATTACCCGTTGCCGGCTGGAACTACTATAACGGATTTATGGCCGGCGGACTGATCTACAGCAACCTCCTGCCCCTGCCCAGGTTTGAATACCAGCTCATGCCATTCTATTCCTTCGGTTCGGGTGACCTGGCCGGAATGGGAAAGCTCCGGTACAATCTCCTGCCTGAAAGCAACACCTTCAGGATGATTACCCCGTATGTGGCGGCAAAACAGTTCGCCGTTACGGAGGAATCAGGTCAGTATTTCCAGGTGATGAAGGCCGGGGTGGAAATCAGGTTCAGGCACCGGAATGAGGTCAAACCGGTCGAAAATGTCCTGCGCACAGAATACATCCGGGCTACCGATATTGAAGAAATCGGCCTGGGCTGGGGTTTCAGGGATTTCTACAGGATTGGATTCGATCACAGCAACAGCAGAAAGGCATGCCCGTGGAGCGTGAACATGCTCCTGGAAGGCAGCGGCGACTATCTCAAAAGCATCCTCGAAGCGAATTACAGGTATGTTTACATTTACAGGAACTCGCTCGATGTACGTTTTTACGGGGGAGCCTTTGTTTACAGGAAAGATGGTCTGTCTCCGCTATACGATTTCAGCCTCAGCGGAACGCCTGGCCTTGGCGACTATACCTACGATTACCTCTACCTTGCCCGCTTTGAAGATCCGGCCTCTAAACTGGCTGTGTCGAATCAGTTTGTCCCCGACCAGGGAGGGTTCGGGGTGAATTCGATCAAATCTGCAGGGAAATGGCTTACGGCAATGAATGTTTCCTCATCTTTTCCCGTACCGAAAAATATTCCGGTTCAGATATACTTCAACAT
>JAFGME010000035.1 GCA_016927695.1 Bacteroidales bacterium | reverse complement strand
TCCAAGACATAGAAATCTTCATTAAGGATTGCTGATTGAAAGAGGAAATATTTATTTAAAGTTCTTTTGTGAAACTTTCAGGAAGGCATCTGTATACCACAGGAACCAAAAATAAGCTGTCCCACCTTTGCATGTTTCATACCGCATTCAATTATCTGACCTGATCAGCCACAGTGAAGCTTTGTATTTGAAGTGTTGATAGTGCCGGCATCCAGTTTTCGTTGAGATCAGGAAGTAATGCACCATATGCAGTGTGATGGTATGGAATACTAAATAAGGCAGAAGAAGAGTATTTTTTAACCTGTCAATGACAGACTGTTTTTATCCCTGTGTGTCAAAAATAACCCCATTATATTCAGATGCAAACACCCTGGAGCTGTTCCCGGGTAAGTGGTGCAGCTAATTGCAACCCAAAAGAGAAATGACCGCGCGAAAACCTGATCTTCCTTCAGGAAAATGGTAAGTCTATGAAAAGCGTCTTTTATCTATCTCTGAACACCTATTGCCGTTTTATTTATTTTCTATAGATGTATAAATAGTAATCTCCAATTCTAATGGCACTTATTTTTTTCCACCACCTTTACCGCCACCCGAATTACCTTTACCACCGCTGGAACCACTGCCTTTGCCGGAATTTTCTTTTCCGCTACCATGACCTGTGCCGCCCTGGCCAATGCCTTTTCCGGACTTGGAACCCGAAGAACCGAGGCCTAGACCTTTGCCGGAACCGACACCATGGCCCTTGGGCTCGCCGGTTTTCATATTGCGGAAAGTGGAACTAGTCATTTCACCTGTGCCATGAGATTGTTTCCCTTTTCCGGTACTAAACCCCACATCTTTTCCCTTTGTGTGGCCAAGCCCCAAAGCCCCAGGGTGGACGCCTAATTCGTGGGCTATTTGCCCCCAGCCCATGCCATCTCCACGCATCCCCGCAATGTCGTCAGTTGAGACCCCTGCAAATTCCGCCATTTTTGAATCTGCGAGGGCTTGTGCGTCATCGTAGTCTGCCTGGGCATCATCAACCGCTGCTTTTGCAGCTTCAATGGCATCTTTGTCGGGCTCAGGTGATTTTTCCAGTTCAGCTAGTGCTTCCTTTGCAGCCTCAAGAGTTCCAGCCTTTTCCTCGGCATCTGAAACAGCTGCTATGGCATCTTCATCCGGCTCGGATGCTGAGGCCGCTGATAGACTTTCAGCATGCTGGGCCTGGGCAGGGTTACTGAAGCTGGGACCTTCATCATCGATGTCATCACCAGTGACTCCTTCATTGGATGTGTCACCCGGAGTTTCTTCGCCTGTTTCTGTGTCATCTGCCGCGAAAGTCAGGGCAGGGGTAAAAGTCAATCCCACTCCAACGAAAATGACCAGGACCAACATAATAATAGAGGTTTTATTGAATTTGAATAACAACATGATAGCCTCCTTTGTTTAAGCTGCATAAAATGTTTCCGTAATGAAACGTACGGAAGTGCTTAGAGTATATGTTTTCCCATCTAAAAGAACGGTTTCAGGAACGTTAAACCAGCTCACTTTTAGTCTCAATGGATCTATTGTTGAAAAATGTGCCAGCAGATATTTTTTAATGTTTTTTGAACGGTGTTCGGCAAGTCTTGCATTGTCTTTTGCATGCACTACAATATGCAGGACGATCGTTCTGTTGTTTTCAAGGATTGAACCAACTTTATCTAGAGAAATAAGACTTTCGCTGTCTGGTTTTTCATCTTTTTGTTTAAAGGAAATACTTTTCAGAACCACGTTGCGCCGGCCAAATAAAAATGTTCTGTAGGAAAAGTCACCCAGAGTATTAAGATGGGCCACAGCACTGCGGGCTTCCCCTCCCGTTTCAAACCGTGAAAGGTAAGCCACCCAAGCCTTTTTTTCTTCCTGTAACCTTCCCATCTGCATTAGTGACAGTCCACGGTTATACAAGGCTGCCGGGTTGTCCGGATCGGTGTTTAATACCCTGTCATACTGTTCAAGAGCTTTTCCCCACGCACCTTTGTCCAGGTAATGATGCCCAAGATATAAATGTGCGGGAATGTGGCTTTGATCAAAATCGATAGCCCTTTGATAGCTCTGTCGTTCCTTTTCGAATTCCGAAAGTCCCCAGTAGGCAACTCCGAGCCAGAAGTGATAATCAGCTACATCAGGGGCATATCGTGCCGCCTTTATAAGAAAGGGGAGAGCATTTTCAGGATTATTCATAGCAAGGTAACTGCGCCCCTTGAAATAATTTACAACGGGGTCTGTGTTTTCAGTAACAGTGTATAGGTCCGGATATTGGTTGGGAATTCTGATTTTAAATTGAAATACAAAAACCAGAGCAAAGATACATATTGCAACGGGGATCAATTTCAGGGGTGTAACTGTAACCGTGTGGGGCCTTGTGAGAGAAAGGTAGAACCTCTGCCACCAGGCAGGCCTTTGGGGTTTCAGGACTTCCATTACAGAAGATACGAATTCTGCCGGAGGTTCCACGTCCGGGAATGAGCGAACTTTTTTGACAAGCTCCTCGCATTCACTCGCTGTTGAGTATAAATCATTATTATTGGGGCTATTACTATCCATTTTTGTTTTTCCCGGAAATCAATTCACGAAGTTTGTCAAGGCCTCGATGTACACGCATTTTCACACCGCTGACCGATAAGTGTAAAATCTCGGCAATCTCTTTCGTCGAAAGATCTTCCCTGTATCGAAGTATAATCGCTTCTCTATAATCAAGAGGAAGCCGGGCAAGGGCCTGAAACAATTTCTGCATATCGAGATTGTCAGCAGGATCATGCACATAAGCAGATTGATGTTTGTCGAAATTAGCATTCTTGTTGTCATCGTCCAGAGAGTAATTTTCCGGTTTTTTTCTTCGTAAATAGTCTCTGGCCAAATTTATGCCTATGGCATAAAGCCAGGGAAAGAATTTTTTATCGGTTTTGAAAAGCCAAATTTTATTATAGGCTTTAATAAATGTTTCCTGGGCAAGATCCGCTGCCTCCTCGGTGGAACCTGTTGTACGATACATAAGATTAAAAACAGGCTTTTCATATCTTGTAACAATTTGTCCGAAAGCGTCTTTATCTCCCTTTAGAACCTCAGATATAATTGTGTTATCGTCGATTGAATGCATTATAAGAAGCTTTATTTGAATATACGTTTAGCAGGGCGGATTGGTCACAATATTTTTAGACCTATAAATGACTGGACATACGGAAAATATGTAATTTGCGCTGCGATTGATTCATGGATCGGGGAGATTTTTTCACACGGCATCTCAAGCCATTGTTTTTCTAAACGATTTGGCACCGAGGGATACCTGCCCCCTGTATTCCTCTTTCGGTTGCCACCGTTTCCCCCTATGCCGGATCGAAGAAAAACCAGAGATCTCCGCCGATCTGCTGAAAAAAACACTACGGCCCATGAATTATTTTACCGTTATAAAACTAATGGCGTCGTCTTCAGCCAAAATCTTCTTCCCAACTTTTATCTTTGTCGGCACATCGAACCAGCTGACTTTAAGACGAGATTTTTCAATCTTTGGGAATTTTTTAATAAGGTATTTTTTTATGCTCTTTGAACGAGCTTCCGCAAGTCTTTTATTGTTTTTCTGATAAGCAATTATGTGCAGTCTTATTTTTTGATTGTTAGTAAGAATATGACCGATAAGGTCCAAAGAGGGGAAAGAAGATTCCGATAATACTGCTGTAAACGGCTGAAATAAGATTTTTTCTAAAGTGACGGTTCTTTTCCCGATTAGATAGTTACGGTATTCAAAATCTCCCAAGGCGTTCAGGCGTTCAACAGATTTTCGAGTAAACCCCCCTGCCGGATAATTGGCCAAGTATATTTTCCAGGCTATTATTTCCTCCGGTGTCCTTCCGAGTTTGCCTAGAACAAGCGCCCTATTATATAGAACCTGGGCGTTTGACGGTGACATTGTAAGAGCCTTGTTATATGTGGCAAGGGCGGTTGTTAGTTCACCATTATCAAACTGGTTGTGGCCGAGATAGCATAAGGCTTGCGTATGCTTTTTGTCTAAAGATAGTGTTTTAATGTAGCTTATTCGTTCAAGTTTGGGCTGATTATTGGCAGCATAAGCCACCCCGAGCCAGAATTGAAAATTAGCATTATCTTGTGCAGATTCTGCGGCAGTTTTTAGATGTTTTAAGCCTAATTTGTACTGTTTCTCTGCAAGGTAACACCTTCCAAGATAATAGTTGACCTCGGGATCAGCAGCGTTTATCTCAATAGCTTCTTTAAAGTATTTTATTCCTGTTTTATATTTTTCATTTTCAAGATAATACTCCCCCTTGGCCAAGTATTTAATTTGGCTTAGTTTTCCCTTGACCACATTGGAGCCTACACATCCATATGAAATTATTATAATTAGTCCCCCCTGAAAAACAGGACTTTATAAAGTATTTTGTCATTTTGTTCTTTGAAAACTGAAGATAAATGTGGATGAGGT
>JAFGME010000235.1 GCA_016927695.1 Bacteroidales bacterium | reverse complement strand
CTTCCCTTGCAATGTCAACCGCCATTTTGACAAGGTATGGTTTTCAAAAGCCTCTTCGATGACCGGGATCACAGACCGGTCCACCCAGTCGCGCACCGATGATCTTATGATCCTGTGCTCCTCCGGCAGCAAATCATCGAGCAGGAAATAATCCACAGGGGAATAAGGGTACATAGCAATAATATTTACCGCAAAGATACGGGTATAATCAGAAAGTGGATATGGGGGCTACCTCAGGCAGGAAGATTCCCCGGATCCTGAATTCCTTCCAGATACACTTGCCTTAAAAAATTTTTCACTTTTTCCTTGACTTTTTAAAATATTGCATTACTTTTGTCCATTCATTTAAATCATTTGGTTAAATCATTTAATTTAACTATTTGGTAAATATTAAAATTATGTCAGAAAAGGACAAAGGAACAGAAGCCAGGATATTGGAGGCAGCCAAAAAAGTGTTCGTATTAAAAGGGATGGATGGCGCCCGGATGCAGGAAATCGCCGATGAGGCAGGCATCAACAAAGCCTTGCTGCATTATTATTTCAGAAGTAAGGATAAACTTTTTGAGGCCGTTTTCAGGGATTCGATGGCCGGATTTTTCCCAAACCTGCTGGGCCTGATGATGCAGAAAACTCCGATCAGGGAAAAGATCAGGATTTTCACATCCGAATACATCCAGATGATCCAGCAAAACCCGCATATTCCGATGTTTGTTTTGCACGAACTGAGTCTTAACCCCCGCCGTATTGCCGAAATGATCAAAGAAACCGGCATCAACCCTGATTTTTTCATTCAGCAGATCATGCAGGAAAAAAAGGAAGGCACCCTGAACGACACAGATCCCCGCCACCTGATTGTCAATATGATCGGGCTGTGCATATTCCCCTTTGTTGCCCGTCCGATATTGGAAAGCATTGTTTTCGGAGGCGATACGCAGGCCTTCGACAGGTTCATTGAGGAACGCAAATTCACTGTACCCGATTTCATCAATAAAGCGCTGGAAAAAAAATGAAAAAGACAATACTCTCGTTGTTTGCAGCCGCTTTCCTGGCTCCCCTGGCCGGTCAGGATACGCTCACTCTTTTCATGTGCGATGAGGCGGCCATTTCAAATTATCCACTGTCAAAACAGAAGGAAATCCTGGATAAATCCTATCATTATACCCTGAGCAGCCTGTCAGGGGAGTTCCTTCCTTCAGCTACCCTGAACGGTCAGGCGCATTATCAGTCGGATGTAACCAAAATGCCTTTTGAGGCGCCACCTGGCCTGGCCATTGAAGAACTTGAAAATGACTGGTACAAAGCCACCCTTGATGTCAACCAGCTTATTTATGACGGTGGATACGTGAAAGGTCAGAAAGAGGTGGAAAACCTGGCTTACAAATCCAGCCTCAATGATCTGGAAGTGGAGCTTTATGGGCTCAGGGAGAGAGTCAACCAGGCCTATTTCGCCATCCTCATGCTGAGGGAGAAGAAGGGGATTCTGGAACTTCAGGCCGGGATTCTTGAATCAGACCTGGATGAAATCAATGTCATGGTCAAAAACGGAGTTACCCTCGCTTCCAATGAGAACAGAATCAAAGCAGAACTGCTCAACCTGAATCAGTCTTCCGCCGATCTCATGGCCGATCTCGGGGCCATGTATGCCACAATCCGGGAACTTACCGGATTGAACTGCAGCAGAGAGACCCACCTGGAGCTTCCGTTTATCTATTTTAAAGATGTTCCGGAAGGGCTTAGCCGCCCGGAATATGAGCTGTTCAGCACACAACAGCAAATCCTGGATGCGCGGGGCAAGCTTCTGGGCAGCAGGCTTTTGCCACGTCTCTACGGTTTCGGACAAGCCGGTTACGGAAGGCCGGGACTCGATATGCTTAAAAACAGCTTTTCTGATTTCTACACCATCGGCGCAAGGTTGAGCTGGAAGTTCTGGGACTGGGAGCAAACCAAGAACGAAAGGGAAATCCTGAAACTGAAAAAAGACATTGTACAGACCCACAGGGAAACATTTGATAAAAATCTCAAAATAAGCGCCGTTCAAAAAAGATCAGAGATTGATAAGATCGAAAACTCACTGCGCAAGGATGAGGAGATCATCCTCCTGCGTGAAAGCATCACCCGGTCCTCATCCGCACAACTCAGGAACGGCATCATCACGTCTTCCGACTATGTCGCTGAGCTCAATTCGGAAATGGTGGCAAGGATGAACCATGAGATCCACAAAATTCAACTGGCCAGGGCAAGAGCTGAATACCTCACCCTGACCGGCAATATTGATAAATATTAATTCATTGTTTATGAAATATGCATTGACCGTTTTTTTATTGATCATTATGGCAGGCTGTTCGCAGAACGGTCGCCTTTCAGATGCCTACGGCAATTTTGAATCCGATGAGGTGATTGTTTCGGCTGAAGCCAACGGTAAAATTTTAAGCCTGAATATCACGGAAGGCATGGCGCTTGAGAAGGGACAGGCAGCCGGACACATCGACTCAGTGACCCTTTTTCTTAAACAACAGCAGCTCCTGGCCCAGAAAGAGGCTGTTCTTTCAAAGCTGGTAAACATCGAAGCCCAGATCAAAGTACAGGAACAGCATAAAACCAACCTGCTTACCGATAAGAGAAGGATAGAAAGTCTTTTAAAAGAGGGGGCCGCCACCCAAAAACAGCTTGACGACATCAGCGGCAGCATTGACCTGACAGATGCGCAGACAGAGTCGGTCAAAAGCCAGAAAGTTTTGGTTATGAGTGAGAAAAAGGTAGTGGAATCGCAGATGGATGAAGTAAGGGAGTCCATTTCACGTTGCACCATAATCAACCCTGCGGGGGGGACGGTGCTTTCAAAATATGCGGAAAACGGTGAAATAACTTCTTACGGAAAGCCGCTTTACAAAATTGCCGCTCTTGATACGATGACCCTGAAAGTTTATGTGGACGGTTCCATGCTTTCGGGCATAATTTCAGGGCAGGAGGCCGAAGTGGTTGTGGATGATGAAGGAGGCAAAATAAAAAGGATGAAAGGATGGGTAAGCTGGGTTTCCTCAAACGCAGAGTTTACACCTAAGGTGATACAGACGCGTGAAGAGCGGGTAAATCTCGTTTATGCGGTAAAAATCAGGGTCCCCAACGACGGTACCCTGAAGATCGGAATGCCGGGAGAGGTGAATTTTTAGTCTGGCAGAATGATGGCTGATGTTCAGATAAAAGAACCGGTGGGAAATCCCTCTGTAAGGGTGGAAGCGCTGGGAAAGAGCTACGGCAGTGTAAAAGCGCTTGACCGGATCTCGTTTTCAGCCGGCCGGGGAGAGATTTTCGGACTGATCGGCCCTGATGGCGCCGGAAAGACCACCCTGTTCAGGATACTTACCTCTCTGATGGTTCCTGATGCCGGAACCGCCATGGTGGAAGGTTTTGATGTAGTCAGGGATTTCAGGGAGATCAGGAAAATTGTGGGGTATATGCCGGGCCGGTTCTCGCTGTACTACGATCTGTCGGTGGAGGAGAACCTGCATTTTTTCGCTACGGTTTTCGGAGTGGATCCCAAAAAGAACTATGACCTGATCAGGGACATTTATATACAGATAGAGCCGTTCCGCAAGAGGCCTGCCGGAAAGCTGTCGGGCGGTATGAAGCAAAAGCTGGCCCTTTCGTGCGCGCTGATACATGCCCCGAAAGTGCTGATCCTGGATGAACCCACCACCGGAGTGGATGCTGTTTCGCGCAAAGAATTCTGGGAGATGCTGGCCCGTTTGAAGGAAATGGGTATTACTGTACTGGTGTCAACGCCTTATATGGATGAAGCGGCCCTTTGCGACAGGGTGGCACTGATCCAGAAAGGCAGCCTCATGGGGGTAGATACGCCCTCCAACCTGAACAGGGAATATCCGTTTTTGCTGTTTTCGGTAACCACTTCCGGCATGACCGGGCTCATCCAGACGCTTACCCGTCATCCGGAGCATGTTTCAGCTTTCCGGTTTGGCGATTCGGTGCATTTTGCTGTGAGAAAAGGCAGCCTGTCTCCTGAAGAATTACAGTTATGGCTGTTAAAAGAAGGACACAAGGAACCTTCGATAAGGGAAATATCAGCCGGAACAGAGGATTGTTTTATGGAATACATGAGCAGATGAACAACAGGGAGCGTGTCATACAGGTGGAGAATCTGGTGAAGAAATTCGGCAACTTCACTGCCATCGATCACTTGAATTTTGAAGTATTCAGGGGAGAGATTTTTGGATTTTTAGGCGCCAACGGAGCCGGTAAAACAACAGCCATGAAAATATTGTGCGGCCTCTCCTCCCCGACTTCAGGCAAGGCTGTGGTGGCAGGTTTCGATGTGTACAGGCAGGCGAACCAAATCAAAAAAAACATCGGGTACATGAGTCAGAAATTCTCTCTTTACGAAGACATGACCCTGAAGGAAAACATACGGTTCTATGCGGGTATTTACGGCATGAAAAACCGCGACATCAAAAAGCGGATGGACAATCTGCTGGAAGAGCTGAACATCAGTCATCTGAAAGACAGCCTGATTTCCTCTCTACCCTTGGGCTGGAAGCAAAAACTTGCCTTTTCCGTGGCAGTGTTTCACCAACCGGGAATAGTTTTCCTGGACGAGCCCACCGGAGGGGTCGACCCCATCACCCGCAGGCAGTTCTGGGACATGACATACTCTGCTGCAGCCCAAGGTATAACCATATTTGTAACCACACACTACATGGATGAAGCCGAATACTGCGACAGGGTTTCCATCATGGTAGAAGGCAGGATTGAAGCCCTGGACTCTCCCGCGGACCTCAAAAAAAGATTTGGCGCAAAAAACATGGACGAGGTATTCCTAAAATTAGCCAGGAAACAGCAGGATCACCCATTAACAAGGAAAACATGAAACAGTTTCTTGGTTTTGTAAGAAAAGAGTTTTTGCATATCTTCAGGGATACGCGGACCATGCTGGTGCTGTTCGGCATCCCCGTGGCCCAGTTGCTCATCTTCGGGTATGTGGTATCCACCGATATAAAGGATATCCGGATAGCCGTATGCGACCGCTCCAAAGATGAGGTTACCCGCAGGATCACAGAAAAAATACTGTCGTCAGGATATTTCATTCCTGAGAAAAACCCGGATGACCTGAGGGAGGCGGAAGACATTTTCAGGGAAGGGAACGTCAGGGTGGTGATCGTTTTTGAGCCCGGTTTTGCCAAAAAGCTTGAAAGAGAAGGTACCGCAGATGTACAGGTGCTTACCGACGCCTCCGATGCCTCAACGGCCAGCCTCATTGTGAACTACATCACCGGTATCATTGGCAATTATATGGCAGAGGCCAACAGTCAGGCGGGCACACCCCTCACCATTGGCGCCGAGGTGAGGATGGCATACAATGAAGGGCTGAAAAGCGTCTTCATGTTTGTTCCCGGCACCATGGCCCTCAATCTGATGCTTGTATCCGCCATGATGACTTCCATATCCATAGCGCGGGAGAAGGAAACGGGAACCATGGAAGTGCTTCTGGTGTCGCCGTTGAAACCGGTGCAGATTGTAATAGGAAAAGTGATCCCATACGTGGCTCTCTCCTTCATCAATGCAGCGACCATCATCGCCCTGGGTTCAGTCATCTTCGGTATGCCGGTGAGGGGAAGCCTGGTATTGCTTCTTGCAGAAAGCCTGCTGTTCATTTGTCTTGCGCTTTCATTAGGCATTCTGATCTCCACAATGGCAAAAACGCAGCAGGTGGCCATGTTCATCTCCATGTTCGCCCTGATGCTGCCCACCATCCTGCTTTCGGGCTTCATCTTCCCCATCGAGAACATGCCTGTGGCGCTGCAATGGTTCAGCCACATCATGCCTCCGAAGTACTTCATCATCATCATTAAAAACATTATGCTGAAAGGTACAGGCTTTATATATGTATGGAAGGAAACGGTCATCCTGGCGGGGATGACTGCAGTTTTCATTGCGCTGAGTGTGGCAAAATTTAAAATCAGGCTCACTTAAAAAACAGGTATGAGGACAGTGCTTTATATCATACAGAAAGAATTCATTCAGGTTTTCAGGAACAGGACCATGCTGCCGATCATCTTCCTGGTGCCCCTGGTGCAGATGCTTATCCTGGTGTATTCCGCCACCATGGAGATGAAGCATATTAATTTCGTGGTAACAGACAATGACCTTTCCGCCACATCCCGCCGGCTGGTGAACCGTTTCGAAGGCTCCCCGTTTTTTCATCTTCAAGGTTTCACCTTTTCTCCCGGCGAAGCTGAAGATGCTATGGATAAAGGCAGGGCGGATCTCATTATCCATATCCCTGAAGGTTTTGAATCCGGTATTTACAGGGAGAACGCCGGCAAAGTGCAATTGTCGGTGAATGCGATCAACGCAGCGGCAGCAGGCCTGGTGGCGGCCTATTCAGGCTATACGATCAACAGTTTTAACCGGGAACTTGCCGAAGAGAACCTCCATCATACCCGGCCGGTGATGATTAAAACCATTGACGTAAAAACACGATACTGGTACAATCCCGAGTTGAACTATAAGATATTTATGCTGCCGGGCATTCTGGTGATCCTGGTGACCATCATCGGGATGTTTCTTTCGGCGCTTAACATTGTCAGGGAGAAAGAGATGGGCACCATAGAGCAGATCAATGTGACGCCCATTAAAAAGCACCATTTCATCATCGGAAAGACAATCCCTTTCTGGATCATTGCCCTTTTTGAGCTGGCCTTCGGGCTGGCCTTAGGGAAAATTCTTTTCCACCTGCCCACGGAAGGGAGCCTTTGGGTGCTCTTCGGTTTTGCCGGTGTTTACCTGCTTGTGGCCATGGGAATGGGGCTGCTGATCTCCACTTCGGCAAACACCCAGCAGCAGGTGATGTTTATCGTTTTCTTCTTCATGCTGACCTTCATCATGATGAGCGGGATATTCACTCCTGTGGAGAGCATGCCCGAATGGGCTTCGCGGGTCAACCTCATCAATCCCTTTGCCTATTTTATGCGGGTGATCCGGATGGTGCTGCTGAAAGGGTCGGGTTTTGCCGACATTTCCCGGGAGTTCTTCTCCCTGCTGGCCCTGGCCATTGTTCTCCTGAGCCTGGCCGTGTGGAGGTACAGGAAGGTGGCATAAGTCAGGAAATCAAATGGGTTTAACGGTTTGGCGTGTTTTATTTTTTTTTCTTCTAAGGAAGGGAGAAAAATTTTGAAATTACTCACTACATCATTGATTTTCATCGGTGTTCGTGAATGCTTCGCATTTCTTCTCTTGGGCCGGCTTAGCAAGCTCTTTTAAAAACTTTGGTTGTAGCGTTGGCTTGGTGTGGCATTGGCAACGTGTACACTTTGTGCGGGGCTAAAACAATTTCGTTTGTAATTCTATCTTAGGTTGAAAAGTCCCGATGATGATGAACGGATTTAATGAAACTTGATGATGTGCTTGTGTTGTTCCTAAGAAAAAATGCAGGTCTTTGGTTTTTGCAAAGTCGTCAAAATATTTTTTGCGAACGTCTGCAATGGCCTTCTGTTCATCTCCTTCGCGTCGGGCAAGGCATTTCCAGTAAAGTTGTCCTGTTTCCCAATCTTCAATCATCATGCGGCTTTCGGTTCCCTGATTGTCTTTGAAATGGAATTTGAATTTGCAGGGTAGTTTCTTCACTACTTTAAATTTCCCTCCTTTGGCGGTTTCAAAAAGGTTGAGTTGGTTTAGCTTTTCTAATTTATCCTTGTCCCAATTTCGTTCTACGGGTTCAGCATAAAAATCAACAATCTCTGTCGGTTTAAAAACGGCCAATGAAGTGCAGATGTCTCTCTTCCTGGCTTCTGTAATCAGTTCTGTCAGGTTGAAATAAATTTTCCCCAGACAGATTTTCTTGCGTTCATCCCAGTTGTTGGTGGTGTTAATATGTCCAACAACTTTTATTTCGGTGTCTAAGCTATGAGGACGATAACTTTCAGGTCTGAAATCTCCGGCATTCTTTACCAAATCAACTTCTATCCAGTCGTATTTTTTGTATTGTTCGTTGCATGATTTTTTGCGGAAAGGGACAGGATAAAGTCGTATCCAAGTACTATCTTCTTTAAATCCTGCGGTGCAAACCAATTCATCATACTTGGCAGAAAGTGTCGGATATGTTTTTACAGTGATTAATACTTTCGTCAATGCCATTTTAGATGTGTTTTACTTCATACTTAAAATCTGGCAGGTTTTCTATCGCTTGGGCTAAGTGTTTTCGGTGACACTGGCAAATATTGGCTTCAAAACAGGTTAACGCAATTCGTTTGTGTTGCTTCAACATTTTCAATATTTCGTTTTGGTGTGCCGTTGTTTTGGTCAAATTGTTTTTGCGGTAAACGGCAAACAACTTATCGTAATCGCTTTGTGTGTTCAGTTCCTGTCGTTGGTCGGATTGTATGCCCACTTCGGGAATATGCACATACTCAATACCCAAACTGGCACAGTATTTTTTTAATTGGCTTTTACTAAATCCGTATTTCATGCTCAACGGATTGTTGCGAACATCCACCAAAACTTTTACATCATTTTTTAGCAAACGAACCAAATATTCTTCCAGCGAAATGCCTTCGTAACCAATTGTAAACAGCACTGTTTTGCTTCCATTGGGTTTGGCTTCAATTACTTTTTCTAATTCATCTTTGGTTAAAATATTCTCGGATGCTTCGCTTTTTATGGCATAAAAAGGAAAGTTGATGTAAGTGTGCTTCATCAATGCCGTTGCACTCATTTTCCCGTAATTGGATGCTACTTCCAGTAACAGTTTCAGGTCGGCAGGTTTCAGTTGTTTCAGGTAGTCAGTTTTGCCTGCCCCGATCGCAGCATCGGGGTCTTTCAAATAAAAATGCTTTGCATCTTCATTCAAAAAGCCCCTTGTAACCATTGCCATCATATCGGCATTGGCGGAATAGGAGTAGCAACCGAATTTATAAGGAATAAAATCATACTCCGCTTTGGCTTGTTTGTTGGCAAACAAGAACAACAGTTTTTGCAGACGAATTTTATCCAATTGCCCGTCAAACAGTTGCAGTAAAGCCAGTATTATTTTTCTTCTATAAAACACGATGCGAAGTTAAGATTTTGGGGAAGTATTATTCAACTTATCAAGTAGAGTTTTAAAGTATTGGTGTCTTTTTTTTCCGCTTGTGCATAATATGGTTATATACTGGACTTATAAACCCCCTTCAGCACAAAATACCCCAGCAAGGCCGAAACGATGGATCCGGTGATGATACCCAAACGGTCGGCAAAGCCGATGGCTGCTCCGCCCTGCTCAAAGGCAAGGGAGCTGATGAAAAGGCTCATGGTAAAACCGATCCCACTCAGGGCCGCGATGCCGTAAACCCCCGCCCATCCTGCGCCATGGGGCTTTTTTGCCAGCCTGAGTGTGATCAGCAGCCAGGAGAACCCGAACACCCCGGCCTGCTTGCCAAGAATGAGGCCCAAAGCGATGCCCAGCGTTACCGGTTCCAAAAGGGAGGAAAAGGATAACACAGCAAAATCAATTCCTGAATTGGCGAATGCAAAAAGAGGCAAAATAATGAAATTGACAAAAGAGTGCAGGTCATGCTCCAGTTGTTTTACGGGAGAGGTGTTCCCTTCACCCTTCATCGGGATAAAAAAGGCAAGAGCCACTCCGGCAAGGGTTGCATGTACGCCCGATTTCAGTACGGCAACCCAGAGCAACGCGCCTACCAGCAGGTACGATGCAATCGAACGCACCCCTCCCCTGTTCATCAGGTATAAGACCAAAATAAAAATACCGGCTGCAATCAGAGAGGCAGATGAAAGGCCCGAGGTATAAAAAACGGCAATGATGACGATCGCACCGATATCGTCTGCAATGGCAAGAGAGAGAAGAAATATTTTCAGGGAGGCGGGAACACGCCTGCCCAACAGGGAAAGAACACCGAGCGCAAAGGCAATATCGGTGGCGGCTGGGATAGCCCATCCTTTCATAGCCACCGGATCGTTCCAGTTGATCAGTGAGTAGATGAAGGCAGGAACAGCCATTCCACCGAAGGCTGCGGCCACAGGAAGCACAATATTACCGGGTTTGGAAAGCTCTCCTTCAAGAACTTCCCTTTTCAGCTCAAGCCCCACAATGAAGAAAAAAACGGCCATCAGACCATCGTTGATCCAAAGCAAAAGGGGCTTGCCGACACTGAAATTTCCGATGATGATCTCGAGCTTCGTATCAAGCAAGGTGTCATACCAGGGATTTAACACTGAATTTTTGGCAATCAGTGCAAGGATCATCCCTGCAATCAATAGAATTCCCCCTGCTGATTCAAGCCTGAAAAAACTGCTTTTGACATTTGGTTTCATCTATGCCGGTCTGTTTCATTAAACACTGTTTGACCACAAATATAATATTATCCGGCTTATAGGAATGACAAAACGGACAGGAATTGAATCCGGAATAAATGAACCCGGAAATAAAAAACCACTATTTTTGATGCATGGAAACCAAAAGAATATATGCGGCACTGGGGTTATGCATTTTGTTTGTGTTTCCTGTTTTGTACCGGCCCCTGCATGTATTTCTTCATCACCATGAATCATTCCCGGCATCTGCTGTGTGTGGTGAGTCCTGTGCAGAAACCCGGATAGCGAAATACGGGAAAGAGGATTGTTCAGAAAACAACCTCTCAGTAAAAAAAAATAACTGCCCTGTTTGCAACTACGAATTTGCCGTGTTCAGTATTGTCACGTCTCAGGCTTGTAAAACCGGGGAAACGTCACACAGTGAGTTCACCTTCATCTTCATCGGGGAAAAAATAATTGCTTTCAGCGGACAAAATATTTCCTTAAGAGCGCCGCCGGCATAATTTGTTTTAATCCGTTCCATTTCCATCACTTCATAAAAAATCAATTACTGACGGATAAAACGCCCCGGATATTCCTCCAATGCGATGATGTTATGTACCGGTTGCTGTTCAAAGGAATATCGCGGAAAGTCAGGAAACATTAACCATAATAACATTTAAACAATGAATTTCAGATACTTCTATACACTATTACTGATGGCGCTCCTGTCATACGGATTATCCGCCCAGTCCGTGATCAAAGGCACAATAACCGACGCTACGACAGGGGAGGCTCTTCCCGGAGCTTCGGTCTATATCCCCGAACTATTGAAAGGAGCCTCAGCCGGGGAAGACGGTTCTTTTGTCATCCGGGATTTGCCTTCCGGTAAGGTAACCATAGAATTTTCCTTTGTTGGTTTCGGAACAGAAGCCAAAAAGGTGGTTTTGGACAGGGATCCTGTTATTCTTGACATGGCATTGCAACCGACCGTTATCAGGACACAAGAGGTTGTAGTCACCTCAAGCGGCTACACCACCCAACACGAAAATGCAGTGAAAATAGAAACCCTGGGCCCCGGCGGGATCGTGAATCCGGGGTACATGTCACTGCCGGCAGCGCTCACACAAATTCCGGGGGTAGATATGATCAGCAAGGGCAATGGGGTGGTGAAACCGGTGATCAGGGGGTTGTCAAACTCCAATATAGTGATGTTGAACAACGGCATAAAACTCGAAAACTATCAGTTTTCTGAAAACCATCCTTATGTTGTGGATGAAAGCGGTATTGACAAAGTTGAGGTGATCAAGGGCCCGGCCTCTTTATTGTATGGCTCCGATGCCATTGGGGGGATCATCAGCATTATTCCCGAAAAACCTGCCGATGCGCAGACCCTCCGGGGTGACGCCTTTTTCCGCTGTTTCTCCAACACTTATGGCTATGCCACCGGTTTTGGCATAAAGGGAGCCGGAAAAAAAAATTACTGGGGGATAAGGGCAGGGATTAAAAGCCATGAGGATTACAGGGATGGTAACGGTCACACCGTTTTTAACAGCCGTTTCGTGGAGCAAAACATCAAAATGAACACAGGCAGAAGAACCAAAAACGGGTCTTTCGGGCTCTTCTATAATTACAATACTTTAAAAGCCGGTATGGTAACCCCGCAGGCCCTCACCCTTGTCACTGAAAAAGGCAGAGATAATGAATACTGGTACCAGGATCTTACCAGTCATCTCCTTCACTCCAAAAACAAAGTCTATGCAGGCAGGTACAGGTTCAGCGCTGACCTTTCCTGGCAAAACAACCGGAGGAAGCTTCACACAAATGAAAAAAACGAAGTGGATATGACCCAGAACACGCTGGCTTATGAACTCAAATCCTGGCTTCCGTCCGGCGAAAATTCAGAGTATATTATTGGATTTCAGGGAGCGGCGAATTACAATACAAACAATGAAGGTCATCAAAAAGTGCTTCCCGATTTCAATCAGTATGATGCGGCCCTGTTTGGCCTTGCCCAGCATACTTTCCGCGACCGCTCACTACTGCAGGCCGGGCTCCGTTTTGAATTCAGGGAAATTCATGCTCCGGAACAGCCTGCAGGGTCACACAGTCATAAAAAAAAGACCGGGATTTATGTTGCAGAGGAAGAGATACTTACGGGACTGGAAAAAAGTTATAACAATCTCAGCTTTTCCACCGGTGGCACCTGGCAGGCAAATCATTTTCTGCATATCAGGGCTAACCTGGCCTCGGGTTACCGTACACCTAACATTGCTGAACTCACCCAAAACGGAGTCCACGGCCCGCGTTATGAACAGGGAAACCGGGGGCTGACCTCACAGCGCAATTACGAGGCCGACATGAGCCTTCATTTTCACACACAATTCATCGAACTTGACCTTGCCGGATTCTACAACAGGGTGAACGATTACATTTATTTAGCCCCGACAGAAAAGTTTGAAGAAGACATGAGAATTTACAGGTACTCCCAAAAGGATGCACTGCTTCGGGGGATAGAAGCATATATGCGTTTTCATCCCGAAGGGAATCTCAGGTGGGAAGCTTCCTATTCCTTTGTCAGGGGGCGCATGCTATCCGGAGGCAACCTTCCATTCATTCCGCATGGCAAACTTCATTTTGAGGCAAAATATATGAAAGCCAGAATCCGGCATTTCCAGGATGTATATCTTTTTTTGGGAGCCACACTTGCCTTTGACCAGAGATATCCGTCGGAATTTGAAACCTCTACCGGAGGGTATGCACTGTTTAGCGCCGGATTCGGATTTGATATTGAAACCGCCGGACAAGTCATTGAGATTTCTGTAAGCGGAACCAACCTCGTATCGTCACTTTACGCTGATCATCTTTCGACCCTGAAACCAATGGGTATATTCAATACGGGAAGGAACCTTATGCTCAGTGTAAGGGTTCCCTTCTCCATCATGAACCGGAAATAAAACCCGGGTTACATCTTTTGTTTGATTTTATGATATTTTTGTAGTTAATTCGCATCCTCAAAACAACTTGTCGAACAATGAACATTGTCATAGCCGGCGACGGTGAAGTGGGGTTTCATCTTGCGAAAATGCTGCATGATGAAAATCACTCCATTACCATCGTTGACCCACACGAAGACTTGCTTAAAATGCTTGAAGCCCAGACCGATTTACTAACAATCACCGGCGATTCCACCTCCCTGTCAATATTAAATGATGCAAAGGTCAGAAAGGCCGATTTACTTATTTCCGTACTGCACGATGAAAAAACCAATATCCTGACCTGTGCCCTGGGAAAGCAGCTTGGCGCCAAAAGGACCATAGCGAGGATCAGCAATACGGAATACCTTACCCCTGTGAACCGGGAGATATTCAAAAATTTCGGCATTGATGAACTGGTTTGCCCTGAAAGCATTGCTGCCGATGAGATCATCGCGCTTCTGAAACAGACAGCGGCCACAGAAATATTTAATTTTTCACACGGGAGGCTCTCGCTTTTCCTTATCAGGCTGGAAGAGAACGCACCTGTGATCAACAAAACGCTCAACGACATAGCCAGTGAATTTTCACAGCTTGATTTCAGGGCTGTGGCCATCCACCGCAACTCGCGCACCATCATTCCACGCGGAAACGACAGGTTTCTGACCAACGACCTCGCCTATGTCATCACCAAACCCGACGGTATAGCCACGTTGCTGAAGCTTGGCGGAAAACAGTGGTTTGAAATCAGTGACATTATGATCGTAGGGGGAGGGCGCATCGGCCGGAAAACAGCGGGCAGGCTGGAAAAAAATATGCGGATCAAACTGATAGAGTTCAACAAAGAAAGATGCATGCGGCTTGCCGATGAATTAGAGGACACCCTTGTGATCAACGGGGATGCACGCGACATCAGCCTGCTTGAGAATGAGGGCATCAGCACCACCGATGCATTTATTGCGGTAACCGACAATTCGGAAACCAACATCATCACCTGCCTGCACGCCACCATGTTAGGGGTGAAAAGAAGCATTGCCCTGGTTGAAAATATCGAATACATCGACATTGCACAAAAGATAGGCATCCATACCATCATCAACAAAAAACTGATCACTGCCAGTTATATCGCACGCTTCACCATGGATGCCGAGGTCACTTCCATCAAATGCCTCAGCGGGATCAATGCCGAAGTCTTTGAGTTTGTAGCCAAATCCAACTCGGCAGTCACCAAAAAACTCATCAGCAAGCTTGAAGTTCCTGCAGGAGCGATCATCGGAGGCATTGTCAGGGGAAAAAACAGCTACATTGCCACCGGGGATTTCCAGATCGAAGAAAACGATAAAGTTGTGGTATTTTCATTACCGGAAGCCATCAGCAAGGTTGGCCGGCTATTCCATTAAATTCTTAATTTTATAGCCGGAATGACGCTCTATATAAAAATAAACTATGGCATCATTATCAACATCATCGGGTTCCTTCTGATGATAGAGGGTCTTTTTATGTTTACGGGGATTCCCTTTTCTCTGCATTATTGCGGATACAACTGCCTGAGTCTTTTATACAGCGGGATCATTACCGCGGGGACAGGGTTAACCCTTTGGTTGCTCACCAGGAAGAGTAAAAAAAATGTATCGAAACGAGAGGGTTATATCATTGTTTCCTTCACATGGGTTGTCATTTCTCTTTTTGGGTCACTTCCCTATCTCCTCAGCGGAGCGATTCCTTCTTTTACCGATGCCTTTTTTGAGACCATTTCAGGTTTCACCACCACCGGCGCCACGATACTCAGCGACATTGAAGCGCTGCCCAAAGGAATTTTATTCTGGCGCAGCCTCACCCACTGGATCGGCGGTATGGGAATCATCGTTCTTTCGGTGGCCATTCTGCCTTTGTTAGGAATCGGGGGCATGCAGCTTTTTGTTGCCGAAATGCCCGGAATCACCCACGACAAGCTTCATCCCAGGATCACAGACACGGCAAAAAGGCTCTGGGGATTGTATGTGGCGCTGACTTTTGCACAAGTCCTTCTTTTGATGCTTGGGGGCATGGATCTTTTCAATTCACTTTGCCACTCATTTTCCACCCTGGCCACCGGCGGCTTCTCCACGCAAAACGACAGCATAGCCGGTTACTCAGGGTACATACAATATGTCATTATCATTTTTATGATATTCGCAGGCACCAATTTCACGCTTCATTACCTGGGTTTCAGAGGAAAATTCTGCGATATCTGGAAAAATGAGGAATACCGTTATTACATCTCTTTTACATTTGCCTTCGCCATATTGATTGCTGTGTTACTGATGATCTTCAGCGGCTCTCCTCCTGAAAAAGCCTTCAGGGACTCCCTTTTCCAGGTCGTTTCCATTGTGACCACCACCGGGTTCATCACTTCCGACTACCTGTTATGGCCCTCTTTTCTATGGTTTTTTATTTTTCTTCTGATGTTTGTCGGGGGCAGCGCCGGATCAACGGGGGGAGGCATCAAGGTAGCCCGGCAGATACTTTTGTTTAAAAACAGCGCACTTGAACTGAAAAGGCTTATACATCCCCAGGCCATTATCCCTGTAAGGTTCAACGGGAGGGCCGTTTCGCAAAACATCCTTTTCAAGGTCATGGCTTTCTTTTTGTTTTACCTCCTGATTTTTTTCGCCGGCACATTCATCATGAGCCTTATAGGCCTTGATTTCCAGACTGCCGTAGGATCTACGGTCGCCACCTTAGGCAATATCGGCCCGGGGATCGGGCTTGTGGGCCCTGTTTTTAATTATGGTTTTATCCCTGACAGCGGGAAGTGGGTGCTTTCATTCCTGATGCTTTTGGGAAGGCTTGAACTTTTCACCATTCTGATCCTTTTCAGCCCCTCGTTCTGGAAGAAATAGAAGACATGATGCCTTTCAACTCACGGAGGATAATTTCCGTTGCCCCCTGCCTTTGACGGGTGTAGTTGCTGCATGCCCCGG
This sequence comes from Bacteroidales bacterium, assembly GCA_016927695.1. Lineage (GTDB taxonomy): Bacteria > Bacteroidota > Bacteroidia > Bacteroidales > JAFGHD01 > JAFGHD01. The sequence continues at coordinate 2,894 of JAFGME010000235.1, read as the reverse complement.
CTGCCTGTTGGTATGCCTCACTGTCATCCATGAGTGAGGCAACGGCATTTTTCAGATCTGCTGAAGAGCGCACCGCTGTTGCTCCCCCTGATTCCAGCAGGTCGCATGCCTCCCGGAACTTTCCGTATTCAGGTCCAAAGATCAGCGGTTTACCAAATGTGGCTGCCTCCAGAATGTTATGGATACCTCTGCCGAATCCCCCTCCGATGTATGCGATTTTCGCATATTTGTACAAATGCGACAAAATACCGATGCTGTCGATCACAATGACCCGGTAATGGCCGGGCGGTGTATCTTTTAATTGAGAGTGCCTTATCACACCACAGGAAGTCAGCACTGAAACCAGTGATGAAATCCGCTTTTCGTCCACCTCATGGGGAGCGAAAACAAAAACCATATCCGTGTACTCCTTCATAAGGGGCAGGATGATCTCCTCGTCAGGCTCCCAGGAGCTGCCGGCCAGAAACACATCCCTACCCGAGATAACGCTCTCAAGTTCCGGAAAGCGACGGTCCACATTTTTCAGTTCTGCCACCCGATCGAAGCGTGTATCCCCGCTCACCACAGCGCGGGTTATCCCCGCCTTTTGCAGGATGCTTAGGGAAGCCTCATCCTGAACAAAAAACCCGCTGATCTTTTTTAGCCTCTTCAGGGCAAAGGCGCCGTACCACCTGAAATAGTACTGACTCTCCCTGAAAACAGACGAGATGCTGATCACCGGGATTTTACCGGTTGAGAGAGCCTCAAGATAATTCAGCCAGAACTCATACTTGACAAAAACAGCCAATGAAGGCCTGACAAGACGGACAAACTTTTTTGCATTTCCAGGAGTGTCTGCCGGTAGGTAAAACACATGATCCGCTCCTCCGAAATTCTTCCTTACTTCGTAACCGGAAGGCGAAAAAAAAGTCAGCAGGATTTTATACTCCGGGTAATTTCTCCGGAACCTTTCCATGACGGGCCTTCCTTGTTCAAATTCACCCAATGAAGCCACATGAAACCACGCCACCTTCTGATCGCCTGATCCGGCCTCCTTCAGCCTTCTGAAAATGCCTTTCCTTCCTTCAACCCACAGCCTGGCTTTATCATTAAAAACAGAAAAAATGTATATCCCCGCGGTATAAACGACTATTCCGAGATCATACAGGATTTTCATCTTAAAATCGGGTTTAGGATAATCTGAGGATCAGTAATAGTAATATTTCTGTGGCATACGTGAGAAAACAGGAATCACCCAGCTTACTTTGACGCCAAAAAGCAGGTCCGTCCGGTTTTGCCTGCTGTCAGGAAGCCGGGTGTCAAAATTCACATCGCGGAGGGGTTTGGTGAAGGCCTGTACAAACTCGAAGCCGGCTGTGAAGTTAAGCAGCCTTGAATCTCCCAGGTACTGGTACCCGAGGTATTCTCCAAGATAAAAACCACCGGTCAGCCGGTCATAACCCCTCTTATAATCGCCATTGAGTTGAGGTGCCGTGTTATTTTGCACTTCAATTCTGATTTTATGCTGTATAAATCCGGCGCTTCCGAGCAGGAGAAGCCCTGAGTTCGGGTTCGATCCCCAAACCGGGATAACCCTGCCTGCCTTAAGCCCGGTATAAAATCCCCTTTCAAAAATCGACCAGGCGGCATAGCTTCCACCCTGATCAATGATGTAGTCGTCCTTTGTAAACAGGTTGCTCATCAACTGATCACGGTCTTTGACTTCGGATCCGAACATATAACTGAAGTCTGCGCCCAGGACAAGATTTTTCCCTGTCTTATAAAGAAACCCTCCGCCAATATTGGAATTAACCCCGAACCTGTCAGCGAGGTCGCCTCCGGGAACCTGGAAAGCGTATGCCGCATAAAACATCGGTATCCTGAGGCAGGTATCCTTCACATCTGCCTGTGAAAAAAGATTAGCCGACATTCCTGTCATGACCAGAAAAACCAGAAAAACACGGTTGAAAAGCTGCATAATGAATACTTTTATGCCAATATTAAACGCAAAGATATAAAAACAAGTATCCCGATCACCCTGAACAATACTATAATGAATCACATAACCCATTTGCACCGGATTTTCCTTTTCCTGGTATCCCTTTTCATAATTCTGAATAATCCAATCCTCGCCCAGGAGAGCGATGCCGACTGGTGGAACAGGACACAGGAGTGGGACGGTGTGACGCACTGGTCAAAATATATCATAACTTCACCCTATTACCTTGGGCCGAATGCCTTGCCTGTCCCCGAAAATCAAAAAGGCAGCACGGATTCCATTATCACCTTTGAGGCAGGTTACTTCAACCATTTTTTCAGCGGCGACCTGACGCAAAACGCCAGGTTCAGGCTCTATGTACCCATTGCCGGAGGAAAAGCCGGTCTGGAGCTGGTTGATGTTCCTTTCGAGTTTTACGATATGGACACAGCTACGGTTATTGAGAGAAGGGGAAGACATCAAAACGGATCCGGCGTTGCAGCGGGAGACATTCATATCTCAACCTTTTTCAGGATAATAAGAAACCACCGGGCTCCGGACCTGGTCCTCGGGATACATATAAAAACTGCGTCAGGCAATAAGCTCTCCGATGCAAGGCACACGGATTTCCCGGGATACTGGTTCGACCTGTCCGCGGGAAAAGACCTGGGTCTGGGCGCAAACCGACACAGCAGCCTGCGGCTTTTTGCAACGACTGGGTTTTTTGTATGGCAGACCAATCTGGACAACAACCCGCAGGACGATGCATTCCTATTCGGGGCAGGGGCGGACGCCAGGCTTGGAAAAGTCACCATCAGCGGGTCGTTAGACGGTTATCTCGGATACTTCGGCAACAGGAGGATGGTTTCAGGAAATGTTCAAAGACCTGTTGAATACAAAGACAGACCTGTGGTCATCAGGTCATCTGTTAGTTATT
>JAFGME010000234.1 GCA_016927695.1 Bacteroidales bacterium | reverse complement strand
GTCGTTGCTTTCGCACAGGCAATGGTTACTGAAAACCAGCATTATTTTCTTTTCAGAGGAGAACCAATTGTTTTTATAACATCCGGGGAGCACGGAGACACATTTCGGGATTTTATAGCGCCGGTTGAAGGACCGGCAGTACTTTTCCTGAAAGCTGACAATCAAGGCAGGGAATTGCCATCACATGGGCAGCGTGATTACCGGTTCGATGGTTCAATTTCCCGGGAAGTGCTGGAAAACTATCTTTCCAGGTCAATCACGATGATGGACCTTTGCACCGGCAAAGGGAATGTTGACGATAACATCCGGATGCTAAGAAATACGGGTGCAAAATTTATAGGCAGGACAATTTATATGTGGGGTGGGGAACGACGAATTGCCGGTCCTGAATTTCTGAGGCTCGGAAAGGAGATTGCGGAAAAACTCCATAAAGCCGATCCTGAAATGGTGTTGCAGGGAGGGGTTTTCGAGTGGGTAACGGAAGCTGTCAACTCTGTACCTGTACCATCCTGGGTATTTGAGGCTTTTTCGCAAACTCCGGAGGAGCGAAATTTTATTTATAAAGATATGATTTTCCCTGGCGCCTCTCTTCAGCGGCGGGGCTCAACGCCGGACATCACCCGGTTGGAAACGAAGATGTGGTTTTATTTTCTTTCGGTTTCTTATATCGATATCGGGATGGAAGCCATTCATTTCGGTCAGCTTGATCTGATGGGGAGAAATGATCCGGGCCGTAAGAACTGGGCTGAACTTATAAGCATGGTACGCGATTATGCCGGTAAGCATGCCCGCAGGCATTGGGTGCTTTGTGATGCGCATGTTCCAATTGGAGGCCCCGTTGTTGATGGAAAACTGTTATTGGATTTTCACTCTTTTCCTTTAAGGCTTAAGGAAGTAGCAGACTCTCCCCATAAAACTATTCTTGAGGTTGGGTATCACGATAGCTTTTATGGCAGGAGCAATGGGGGAATAACGCCCAGCGGGTGGAAATGTGAACATTTACCTTACCTGGTGGAAGTTGATAACTGGGGCGCTTCAAATCAGGGTGGTCAGGCTTCACAAACAACTCAGCCAACGCACTGGGTTTGGGGTTACGATGAAATGTCGTGGTTTGCCCGGCAATCAGAACAATACCGTGATGATTGGCTATGGTACGCGTGGCGCTGGCTTAAGAAACATGATCCCAACGGTTTTTTGCAGATGCCCGGTAGCCGTATCCTTCACGACGGGCCTCCGGTTACGCCCTGCGGACAAGATAAGATTAACTGGTATTTTGCCAATTTACAAAGTCCTGAATGTCCCTATGGATTCAATCAGGAAGAAACGATTAAGCAAATCTGGATTGAAGATGAACGGTAAAGGTTTTTATTGGTTTGAAAATATTTATTTGTTGATTTAAAATTATCATTATGAGAAAACTATCGGGGTTAACCATTCTGATTTTATGCAGTTTCTGGTTATCGTGTAATTCGCAAAAGCAGCCGGTATCCCTCCATCCCGAAAACCCGCATTATTTTCTTTTTCGGGGAGAACCAGCCGTTCTGATCACATCCGGGGAACATTACGGGGCGGTAATCAACCTGGATTTTGACTACATCGCCTATCTGAACGCGCTCCATTCGAAAGGGCTGAATTGCACCCGGACATTTGCCGGGCCTTATGTTGAGTTTGCAGGATGGTACCGGTACTCTGCAGACCAGCCCCTTTCCCCGGCTTCCGGCCGGTTTATCTGCCCCTGGGCGCGTAGCGATGAATCTGGCTATATCAACGGGGGCAACAAATTTGACCTTTCCAAATGGGACGAGGCCTATTTTAAACGGCTGAAAGATTTCATCTCACAGGCATCACAAAGGGGGGTTGTTGTGGAATTGACCCTGTTCTGTCCGTATTATAATATTACTGCTGTAGCCCCCGGGGACCCGGATTTATTGTGGAAATACAGCCCGTTCCATCCCGGAAACAATATCAATGATGTTGGAAATATCCCGAGAGTTAAGGCACTTACCCTTGATAACGGCAGCTTACTTGCAATTCAGGAAGCATACGTCCGTAAGGTGGTTTCGGAACTGAAAGATTATGATAACATTATTTATGAGCTTTGTAACGAACCCTATATCCAAAACCTGGTACCTCACGACTGGATGGTCCACATGACCAATATTATTACTGAAGCCGAGTCAAACTTTAAGTATCGGCATCTACTTTCGCACAATTATGCCAACGGGGTGGCAAAGATCAAAAATCCGGTTCCCGGCGCCTCTGTTTTTAATTTTCACTACAGCAACCCCCGGGCCATAACACTCAATTACGGGATGAACAAAGTAATTGGCAACAATGAAACCGATGGCTTTGAGCCGGATGACGTCGCCCGCTTACAGGCCTGGGAGTTTATCATCGGAGGAGGCGGGCTGTTCAACAACCTGGATATGTCTTTTACCACGACGGACGCTTCGGGAAAAGCGCGGGCGGAGCTTCGTTCACAACTAAGTTTTCTCAAAAAATTTATTGAAGGGTTTGACTTTGTTGGAATGAAACCGGACAGCGCTGTTATCAAGGGCGGAATTTCTGAGGGACTGTCAGCCAATGCGCTGTCTGAACCTGGAGTAGCTTACGTCATTTATCTGAGAAAGAGAGACCTTCGGGATGTTAGTCCTGTCGAAAATGATCTGATCGTAGAATTGCCCCCCGGGAAATATCAGGTGGTATGGACCAATACGGAGACAGGAAAGCCTGATGAAGAAACAATTCAGGAACATCAGGGAGGGGAAATGGAGTTAAAATCTCCCTTATTTAATTTGGATGTTGCCCTGGATATCAGGAGAATAAATCAATAATTGAAAACACGGGACATGCAAAAATCATTCATAATATTGTTAATAAGCATTTTGGTTAATTGCTACGCTGGTCATGCGCAATGGGAAGATGGCCTTCAGGCAGATACCGGGAGGATTGATGGTGCCATGTTCCGGATACTAATACCTTCCAACTGGAACCGGAATCTGGTTATGTATGCCCATGGATATGAAATGCCATCTGAAAATGAAAATCCCCAATCGTTCCATAATCCACATAATGACAGAGGCGTGAGCCTGTTTCTTGAAAGAGGATTCGCGGTAGCACGTTCTGCTTATCGTAAAAAGGGATGGGCCTTGCCCGAAGGTGTTGACGATACCGAAGCATTACGCGACTATTTCTTTACGAAATATGGTAAACCTGATACTTGCTATATTGCAGGTCACTCGATGGGCGGAGGGATAACACTCGCCATTATCGAAAATTTCCTCCAATATTACCAGGGCGCTTTACCAATGTGCCCGTTGTCGTCCCGTCCATATCTGCAAGTGAAAATGGCTTTTGATATTAATGCTGTATTTGCTGCATTATTTCCCGGTGTTTTGCCATCCCTGAAAGACGTTATGGCTGGTAAAACACGTGCCATCTCCATTTCCAATGTTCAGGAAGCTATTGGCAGGGACACCTTTATGGCCGCATCAATTGCCCAACGGTACGAACTAAAACCCAAAGACCTGGCCGGTGTCATTGTTTTTAATGATGCAGTTCTCAGGGATATCAGCCGGTTGGCCGGAGGCAACCCTTTTGATAATACAAATACCCTTTATTCCGGTTTCACTGATGATTGGGAGGTAAACTTCAAAGTAGAACGCCTGGCAGTAACTCCTGGAATAGCGGATGTTTTTAAGCAATATGACCGTACCGGGAATATCAATTGTCCGACGCTGCTAATGCATACCATTTATGACCAGTTGATTCCTCCAGGCATGGGTGTTGTTTTTTATGACAATCTGGTTCATGAAAAGAACAAGCAATCAAATTTTGTCGTGATCTATACCAACGGTCAGGGACATTGTAATTTCACCCCTGCAGAAACGGGTAAAGCATTTGACATGCTCAGGCAATGGGTGAATAGTGG
>JAFGME010000233.1 GCA_016927695.1 Bacteroidales bacterium | reverse complement strand
TCCTTATAAAGATCGGTCAGCCTGTTCATGCATTTAAGCAGGGTGGTTTTCCCGCAGCCCGACGGGCCCAGAAGCACCGTTACCCTGTTTTTGGGTATTTCCAGGTTAATGTTTTTTAATATATGTTGCTTTCCGGCAAACACATTCAGATTACTTATTCTGACGATAGAGGGTTTTTCCTGCGCCGGTATTTTCATATCCGGAATATCAGCAGCGGAAGCAGTCATAATGTTATGCATTTGTTCTTATTTTATATTGGTCACTGAATATCTTTTTGAAAGGTACCTTGCTCCCAGGCTGATGATCAATATGATTATGGTGAGCAGGGCGGCAGCGGCAAAAGCCCGTTCCCTGACTTCAGGGATGGGTGAAGCCAGTTGAAAAAAAATGGCCAGGGGCAGCGTTGCGGCCGGCTCATCGAGGTTTACAGGCACCAGATCGGTGTAGCCGGCAGTGAAAAGCACGGAGGCCGCATCGCCGATACCACGCCCGAATGATAACAACACTGCTGTAATAAAACCTGAAAATCCCTGTTTGAACAATATCCTGAAAGCCATTTCGGTTTTGGTGGAACCGAGCGCCAGTGAAGCTTCATGCAAACCTTTCGGGATGGTACTCAACACTTCGTCAAAAGTCCTGACCATAATGGGTGTGATCAATAATCCAACAGTGATCATACCCGCAAGAAGGGAAGCGTTCATGCCCATAAAAAGCATGAGGGTGAAACCGAAAGCTCCGTAAACGATGGAAGGTATACCCCAGAGTGCATCCAGCAGATAGCGGATGGTTATTTGAGCCCGCTTTTTCCGGATCAGCTGCACATTGATGTACATAGCGGCAGGCACCCCAACGATAATGGCCATGAAAGTCGCTCCGAAGGCGATATACATTGACCCGGCAATGGCGTTCAGCACCCCTCCTTCCCCTCCGTAATAGTATCCTCCTTTTGGCACCTTTGTGATCATGTCAAGATTTAGGGAGCGAAACCCCTTCATAAAGATGATAAGAATAATATAGGCCAGTATGGCGATTACCGAATAGGCGGCTAAGCCGGAAACAATCCTGAAAAACAATTCCTCTGTTTTTTTTCCAGGGCTCATCGTTCGCGTGTTTTATATATAAAATACCTGAAAACCAGGTTTATGAGGAGGATGACCACCAACAAAAGCAGCGCGGCAAACATAAGCGCAGAATCGTACTGCGGGATGGAAAGCATCTCACCGTAGTTATTGGCGATCAATGCAGGCAGGGGATAACCTGCCTCAAAAGGATTGGCAGAAACCTGCACCCTGTTTCCGACAACCATCATCACGGCAATGGTTTCGCCAAATGCTTTGGCGATCCCAAGGCCATAGGCCGAAATGATGCCCGGGTAGCTTTTCCTGATAACAACATGTTTCACCGATTCCCATAAGGTAGCCCCCATCGACAGGGAAGCCTCCTTTAATCCCATGGGCACTGTGTTGAACACTTCCATGATCATATTCAACATATAAGGAATGCACATGACCGCAAGCACAATACCTCCTGCCATAATGGAATAACCGGTGGAAGGTACATCCACAAAGGGCGCTGATAATTCCGAAATAAACGGCACAATGATCAGAATCCCCCAAACTCCGTAAATCACAGATGGAAGTCCGGCAAGTATATCAATGATAGGGTGCATAATGCGCACCAAAAGCGCCGATGAAAACTGGGTAAGATAAATGGCAGCAAACAGACAAACCGGCGCTGCCAGGATAAATGCGACCAGGGTCACATAGAGCGAACTTGCAATAAATGGCCAGAATCCGAATTTACCCTGCGACGGCGACCATTCGGATGTGATGACCAGATGAAGAAATCCCTGCTGTCCGAACATGGGCAGGGCTTTCAGATACAACCCCACACCGATGAAAACAGGCAATAAAAGGATCATCGTTATGGTAACCACCATCCAAATCCCGGTAATTCTGTCGATAAGAAGCCGTTTGAACAGCATGATCTATTTCATCTTTTCGAGGTATTCATCAATTTTTTTTGAATCAATGGGAACATAGCCGGCCTGTTTCACATATTGCTGGCCCTCCGTAAGCGCCCATCTGATGAAATCAATAACAGACTGTTTCACCGGTTTTCCGTTCGATACGAAATAGAGTTCCCTTGCCGGAGGCGAGGGGTAAACGCCATCGGCAATGGCTTTCAACAAAGCGCCAAAGGAACCGTAAAAATCCTCCTCCGGGTCAATGGTGCCGTTTTCATTGATATCAACGGGGATGACTTCAATACCCGGACGTTTTTGCCCTGTCCTGATATCATAGGCATAAATCGTATTGTTAAAACCGATACCGGCTGGGTCTTTCACCACGGCTTCTGCCAGGCCGGGGTCGCCGTAAATGCCGATTCCTTTGATATCCTCCTGTTTCCCTCCCAGATAGGAAGCCCAGGTGCCTGCTGCGCCGCAGGCATCGGAACGGGTGTATACCGCCACCTTCGCATTTCCGGAAGCATGAAACAGTTCATCCCAATGCTTAAACCTTTCCTCGATAAACAATGCCCTGAATTCATCCCGGGTCATACCTCTTTGTTTCAGCCTTTCAAGAAAAGGGTTTTTGTCGCTGATGGTTGGCACCACCGCATCGATGGTCAGACCGACCCACCAAACGCCCTGATTGATTTCTTCCTGCATGATTTCCCTGGAGAACATTCCCAGGTCAACCGCACCTGCAAGGGCATCGGCCATACCTTTTCCCGCCCCTCCGCCGGAAATATTAAACCGGACTTCAGGGTGTTCCTTCTTATATTCTTCCGACCATTGCACCACCAATGGATAGATTGCAAATGCACCCGAGATGCTGATGGTTTGCTCCTTTTGTTTCCGTGAAACACAGGAGGATAAAAAAACCAAACCGGCCAATAGAAAGTAAACAGTGATTTTTTTCATTTTCAGATTATTTTTTATGATCGTTTTCCTGAATGAACAAACCGGGAGTCAAGGTCAGTTGTAAATACGCAAACTGTGCAAAATGCCGGTCAGGAACGCTCTGCAATGTCCTAAGCGTTTCTGTGGGAAGCAAAAACAGATATCCTCCTTCGAGAGCGCCCCAGTCGGTGAAACTGTATTTCAGCACAAGGTCGTTTTCATATCCCAGGTTTTTATCCTCAGGCGTTTCCGGATTGTTTCGGGCCAGCCTGAAATAATGCCCTGCATTGTAAATGCTTAGCTCCTTTGTAACCTGGAAACCGAGATACAGGAAATAATCGGCAATGCCTCCCTGTTGGGTATGAGAAGGTATATTTCTGAAATAATCCATATACCCAAGATCCCTGTGACGGGCGCCATAGAGCACATCAAACAGGTGATCGGCGGTCAGGTCAGCGCCCGTTTTACTGTTGCCTGACAGAAACTCAAAGCCAACGCCCGGAGTAAATTTTCCTGCTTTATATTTTGCATCGGCGCCGGCCAGTAATGCACTCACATTTTTAGCCTCCCTGCTTTTACCGTACTGATAATAAACATCTCCCTGCAAATTGAATTTATCTTTTCTGTAATCACAGTAAAAACCAGATGTTTGCCTGAAGTAAATGACATTGGAAGTATCTGTTCCGGTAACGCCTGATGCGATATGCAACAATGAAAAACTGAGATTTTCCTTAAATTTGCGGTTTAGCCAAAGGAAATTCAGTGATTTTATTCTGGCCGGATCATAAAAGTTTTCGGATGAATTTTCAGCCAGCGTGTTCCATGACCCGGCAACATGCATTTTCCAACCGCCAAATTGAAACCGGGCGACCAGCGCATCGTACGATATCCCCGATTGATTCCAGTTTCTGGCAGACAAAAGGCGTTGGTTATCATAAATCAGTTGTTGCCTTCCCACTGAAAAACAGATGTTTGAACCTGCTTTCAACTGAGCGTAACCTTCAAATAAATCCAATGAAGCATAATCTCCGAAAACCCCGGTTGCACTTGCCAGCTTTTTGTCACCCCAGACTCTGACATCCTGCGGGGTGAACTTAAATATTATCCGTTCATTTTCGAAAGAGAAGGAGAGCCTTGTCCTTTGCGAAATAAACACTGCAGGCATTGAAACATCCGGCAATAATTTCTGGTAGCCATCCCGGAACTCAAGACGGTTGCGCAACTGAGCATCCACCTTAAACTGGGCGCGGGTTTCAGGGGAAACAAAAAGCAATGCAGGCAAAATGACAAGAACACGAAAGGAAATCCGTTCCATAAATCTGAAGGGTTTAATTTATGAAACAAAAGTAATGAGGGTGTACTGGGTGTAAAACAGTCTAAAAACGTAAATTCACCCATACGTTTTTCATGTAACCCATACGTCTTTAAACGCAGAACATCACTCCACGTCCACGATACCGTTTTTTATGGCATACATAACAAGTCCTGCGGTATTCCCAGAACCGGTTTTCAGCAGGATGTTTTCTCGGTGCTTGTCAACCGTGCGTTTGCTGATGTTCAATGTATCGGCAATTTCCTGGTTCGAAAGGCCTTTGCATATCCGGAACAGCACTTCCTCTTCCCTTTCGGTTAGTTCTGTGTTTCTTTTCGGTTGCTTTTTCCGGTTTATGCTTTTAATTAATACCGAAAGAATTTCGGGGGAGAAATAATTGGCTCCTGCCCGGATTTGCAGGATGGCGTTTTCTATTTCAGAGATGCCTGAATTTTTTAATATAAATCCCTTTGCCCCTGCGTCGATCATCCGGGTCAGATAATCTTCATCGCCATACATGGACAGTCCGACAATGTTCAGATCAGGATATGTTTCCAGCGCTTTTCGTGTGGCCGCAATGCCATCCATCCCCGGTAAGTTGATATCCATAAAAACTATGTCAGGGTGCCTTTTGTTTAGCGCTGCAAGAAATTCTTCCCCTCCGGAAGCTTCGGTAACCTCTGCAACAAAAAGAAAATTTGAGAGCAAAAGGTTCAACCCTTCCCTGAACATTCGATGATCATCGACCAGAATTACTGATACTTTATCCATTTAAACCAGGTTTATCTGCACGGTGGCATTAATCCCTTCGCCGGGAACGGAAAATATGTCAAAGGTGCCGTTCAATGACCTGACACGGGAACTTATGTTGGAATAACCCATTCCCTTGTGTTCCTTTTCCAGAAGATCCGTATCAAAGCCTATTCCATCGTCAATATAGTGAAGTGAGATCGCTTTTTCGTCAGAGAACAAATCGATATAAATATTTTTTGCATGGGCATATTTGAGTGAATTGGAGATCAGCTCACAAACAATCCGGTAAAGTACCACTTCAATGTTGTATGAAAACCGTTTCCCGTTAAGATCGCTGTTCAGGTGAAAAGCCGGGGCATCTATTACAGCAAGGTTCTTAATAAATGATTTCACCGCTTTTAACAATCCGAAGTTGTTAAGTACATGCGGGCTTAATTTATTGGAAATCTCCCTTAATGATGCAATGGATTCATCGATTAGTTTTCCTGCATTTGCCGTGAATTTACCCGATTTATCCCCGTCAGGGCCTATGGCGGAAATGGTCATTTTGACAGAGGAAAGCAGGGTGCCAAGGCCGTCGTGCAGTTCAGTGGCAAAATGCTGTCTTTCTTTTTCCTCTGTTTTTATGATGGCCGATAAAACCCTGGCTTCATTCTGCTTCCTGAGGTCATCCATTTGCTTTTGGATGTTGAATATCCTTTTAATGAAAATCAAACTCAGGAGTATGACCACGGAGATCAGAACCCCTATCCAACTGCTCAACATTCCGGTGATCAGTCTGCTGTGTGAATCGTACACCTGGAGCAATTCAAAAAACCGCCGGAAGGCCATGAGCAAAAAACCGCCGGATATCAGCCACCAGGCAATGTTCGTCCGGGTGCGCCTTACAAGTGACAGGGCAATGATGGCTGCCGCAAACTGAAGTACCACTGAAATGATTAAAGCTACCTT
>JAFGME010000232.1 GCA_016927695.1 Bacteroidales bacterium | reverse complement strand
GCCATAATCGTTGGTCACGGCCGTGTGGCCTTCCGTATAAACCGGCGTACCGGCCTGGCTTCCCTGCAGCAGGCTGATCAGGAAGCTCACGTTCTGGTTTGCGATCACCTGGCCGCCTGCATCGCGCGCTACAGCCTGGTATTTGAAAGCCTGGGGGGATTGTGCCCACAGTGTGGCTGCCATTGCCACAAAAACGAATAGTAAAATTGTCTTTTTCATATACTGTTGTGTTGTAAGTTTATATTCCTGATTCTCTGTGTCTTCGTGTCTTCATGCCTTTGTGGTTGTTTTATTTTGGATAATGAACCACGAAGGCACAAAGGCACAATGTTTTTTATTCCGGTACCATGCATTTAAATCCTCCGGGAGGTGTTGATTCCGGCATGCCTGACGAAGCGTTAGCGAAGTCAGGAACCTGGGTGCCTTTGCCGCTGTTAGGTACCCAGATATCGTTCTTGTCGAGGTTGTTCACCTGGCTGTCCATGCTGAAGTCCCCTGCTTTGTATCCGGATGTTCCTGCCTGTGGCGACCACACTTCATTTTTGTCACCGTTGTTGATCTGTCCGAGTGCGTCCCCGTCGCCACCGGCGAGGCCCCAGATGCCTGTGGCGATCTGCTTGTGGCCCAAAGCACCTCCGTACACCTGTAGCTCGCCAGCGCTGAAATCATAGGAATAGGTACTGCCGTTGAAGGTAAGCGGGAAGTTCGACAGCACGCCGAGGTGATTCCTGTGCCTGATCACAACAAAAAGGTTGCTGGCAACCGTCAGGCTGAAGTTGGGCGGGCCGTACCCGTCCATGCCTGTCACCATACCGTTGCTCAGGAGAAAAGCTGCCTGCTTTCCGATGGTTGTGGATGAGCCCGCCGAAGCTGCATCGGGCGCATCACGGAGTTCAACGAGTATCCAATCCACAATACCGGGATTGGGAATGGAGGAAATGCTTTCGGCGCCCGGGTAGTTCCAGGGCGGACCGCTGTAGGGCTGGTTCATCGGAAAGTCAGGCAACCCGTTCAGGTTGGCGCCCATAGCGCTTCCGGTAAACGGACCTTCGAGCCACACTTTCAATGACAGGCTGAAGCCGCTTTCGGGCCAGGTTTGCTGGAAACCCTGGGTTAAAATCGTGTTGCCGCTTTCGAAGGTCTCCGTGGCTACCTCTCCCAGAGTCCAGGAAAGGGAGCCGTTTACAGCTTCGAAATAATCGCCCGAAGCGCTGACCACTTCAGGCGTGAGGCTCTGGCTGTAAAGAAAAACAGCCATCACCATGCATGTACAAATAAGTAAAAGTCTTTTCATAAGCAAGTTGTATTAAAGATATTTTTCTTTGTGCCCTTGTGCCTTAGTGGTTATGTTCTTTAATTATTGCACCACGGAGACACAGAGGCACAAAGGCACTGAGGATTTTGCTTTTTCTTGAAGTCGGTAAGCATTATAATTCGATCAATTTATTTTAATAAAGTAATTATTGAGTTTTCGATAAGGTAAATATACTTTGCCGAAAAGGCAGGTATGAAACCAATGAATGAATGCCGGGATTGAATGAATGAACGCCTGAAGGTATCGAATAAACGTGGTTATAGATTATGGAATCTGGCTTTTTATGGCATCTATTATATAAATAATGGTAATAATCGGAAATACATCTCGTTTGGAAAATTTTAATACCCACCGCCATGCATAGTAAATATCTTCAAAATACAAGCCTTTTCCTGCTTGCATTGATTTTTCCCATCGGGCAAAACAGGAAAAAGAAGCAGGCCATTCAATGGAGTGAAGATTCTGTCGGGTGCCTGTCTGCCGCAGCCAGGCAGGTAGTTGAGACCTAATAGTGACGGTTTTCTTTGAATCTGCCTCTTAAAACCCGGATTCAAATCATATCTTTTCGAACAATTCCAAAAGTTCCCCCTGTTTCCTCGAAGCCACAGGAATGTGGGAACCGTTCGACATCACCACCTGTCCGCCATCGGTTCTGTCAAAACGATCTATGTATCTGAGATTGACAAGATGGGATTTGTGAACCCTGAAAAAACTGAAATCCTTCAGCAGGTCTTCAAAATCCTTGAGCGTCCTTGAAACTATGATCTTCCTTCCTTCAGTGAGCCTGAATTCAGTATAATTCTGATCCGAATCGCAATGAATGATTTCACAGATTTTCACCAGATGAACACTGTCGGCGGTCTTCAACACAATTTTTCTTTCCCCGATGGTTTTGTGATTCATATTTTCAAAAAAGGCGCCCATTTTGATGAGGAACTCTGCTTTTACAGTATGTATGGCCTTTTCAACCGCTTTTTTCAATTCATCCGGGTCAACGGGCTTCAGGATATAGTCGATGGCGCTGATCTGAAATGCTTTCACGGCATATTCTTCGAAAGCAGTCACAAAAATCACTTTAAAAGGCAGTTCATCGTAATGATGCAGAATATCAAAACCATTCCCGTCCGCAAGTTCAACATCCAGCAAAATGAGATCAGGATGCAGGTTTCTTATAGCTGCCAGCCCGTCTTTCACCCCTTCCGCACCACCAACCACTTCCACATCAGCGCAAATGGAAAGAAGCATACCCGCAAGCATCTCCCGGATGTGTTTTTCATCGTCTATGACCAATACGCGTAACATTCTTCAAATGTAAAATATGCAATATTAACCGGCAAATTTAATTTTAATAAAAACGATTTCCGGCCTGTTTCCTGTCCTTACCGGAGGGCCCCAGCTCCCATAACCGCTGGAGACATACACATGCATATTGCCTTTTTTCATGTAGCCCCATGATACTTCAAAAATGGCTTTGGTAATAAAGTTCAGAGGCCACATCTGGCCATGATGTGTGTGGCCGGACAAGGTCAGGTCGGCTCCTGAATCCGCTTTCCCGTCCAGTTCAAAAGGCTGATGATCAAGAAGTATCACGGGAAGGGAGATGTCAACACCCTGCATAACATGATTCAGGGATTTGCGCGCCCTCCCTGCAAACCGTGGTTTGTCGTGGTCTTCACGTCCGGCAACCACAATACTGTTTCCGATAACAACAGAAGTGTCCCTGAGTATGGTGACCCCGTGTTCTTCGAGGTATTTAACTGCTGCCTCCGCCCCTCCGATGTACTCATGGTTGCCTGTGACCGCAATCACCCCAAGCGGGGCGCGGAGTTTCCTTAAAGATTCTCCCAGATTGTATCTCAGCACAGGCGCAAGGTCTTCATCCACAATGTCGCCCCCCAGCAGGATCAGTTCCGGGTTCAGTGCATTGATCCTGTTCACCAGACCGGCAACCCTTACAGGCCCGATGACCGTCCCAAGATGAATGTCTGAGACAAAAGCCACCGTCATTTCCTCCCTTCCCTGCACTTTCTTATGGATGGTGATCTCCAGTTTTTTCACCCTTGGGCTGATGGCGTTGATGTATCCGGCGGCCACGGTAACAGCCGCAACAACTATGGCTGAAAGCAACAAAACAGTTTTGAATGGCTGAGTTATCTCAGGAAGAAAACCCAGGAAAAAATCGGAGAGACGGACAATATCAATGACCAGGACGATCAGAAAAAAATAAAGCATAAATGCCAGCCAGAATGACCCGATCCATGTAAAAATATCACTGACAGGTGAAAGCCAGACTTTCTCAAGGACACGGCCAATAATAAAGGATGAAGAAAGAAACAGGAACGATATCAGGAAAACTTTTTTCCAGACTTTGTCCGGCGGAAGAGCCTGGTACCCCCTGATATAAATGTAGTAGTTGACTGCTGAATACACCAACAGTACCACACTGAAAAATATGACGAACTGAGTTGCTTTCATTCAGAAAAAGTTTAACCCATTAACAAACGAATCTCATTTTAGTTTCGCAGATTATTTTTACTGTGTGCGTATTTGCCTTTGACCGGTCAACCAGTTTCCCAGGCCCCCTAAAACTTTTCATCATACTTTGTCCACAAAAAATCACCCAGTTCCCAGGCCTTTTTCACCACTTTTTCTCCCCAAAGGCTAGTATAATGGGTCAGGAAAAGAATGGTTTCAGAAGGATTGCTTTTGTTATACATTTTTAAAGCTTCCTCCTCAGTTTTTTTCTGGTTTTCGATTACTTCTTTCTGCCATGGGCCCCAAACCGCATCGATATCATGCCGCATATCGCCCCAGCGTTGCGCGGTAAGGGTTCCCAACCTGTTAAATGCCCACCAGGCGGATTCAGCGGTATATCCCTTTGTCCTGCCCGGGGTTTTATAAGGCTTTGGCATATCTGTTACACAGCCATAAACGGGAATATAAATGGAAGTAGCTACATTGTCCATAGCCAGCCAGGTCACCCCGCCGATCTCATCGGGAAGCCAGTTGCGGCATTGTATGATGGTGGCGTACATGGTGTACCAGCGGGCAATGGTCCTCTCTCCCAAAAATCTGATTTCCCCTGTTTTTTCATTTACACTGTACCATCCTCCGTTCACATTCTGGATATTCAGCTGATCGTATGGCAGAAACGGATTGGCAAGCGGGGAAATGCGGGTTTTGCCCTCATTGTCTGTATCGGTGATGAGCCGGGTCATGTCATAAGGTGTGCCTTCGTAGTAATCTTTGAATACGGCAATGATATCCTCCAGGCTGACCTTTTTATCCGGCTTCACTGAAAAAGGGTAATCCTTGTCGTCGGGATGGAGGTTCATGGAAGGCGCCAGCAAGTCGAATACACGCCATTCCCTGCGCCTTGAAGCCACTGACTCACGGCTTTCGGGCGCATATACATGACAAAAACTGAAAGGTCGTTTCTGGTCCCAGTATCCGTTAGCAACGGCCAGATCAAACAGATTTTCAGAAGCCATGAAAAAGTCAGGGTCTTTCAGGTCAATTTCCTTGATTGTACTGGCATTGGCGTTCACAGCTATATGATCATC
>JAFGME010000231.1 GCA_016927695.1 Bacteroidales bacterium | reverse complement strand
TTTTTAATATATCTCCTTTTCATAAGGTTGACTTTTTCACATTAATTTTGGTCAACCTATTTCAGTCACGGTCACGGAACCTCGAAGTAAATGGTGATTCTTTACCCCGATGAATGAAGTGCATGCATATGCTTATGCTCATTACAATGCGATTGACAAACCGAATTACTAAGGATTTGACAGATTTTCGTATTTTGCAGGATAGTTTACCCTGCTTTTGGGTATGACAATCAATTCTAAACCTTGATATCATGAGCATGTTCTGCAACCAGTGCCAGGAAACAGCCAGAAACACAGGCTGTACAATAAAGGGTGTCTGCGGCAAGACCGAAGAAACTTCCAACATCCAGGATCTGGTGATTTTCGCGTGCCAGGGGCTTTCCTTCCTTACCATCGCTGCACGGAAAAAGGGTATGGATACGAATGTTGAGAGCAAACACATCACCAATTGCCTGTTCATGACGATCACCAATGCCAATTTTGATACCCGGTCATTGATTCAGGCGATCAGGGATTGCAATGTCTACCGTGACAACCTGAAACCGAAGGTCGAAATTGACGAAAAGCATCCATCCATCACATGGACAGGAAAAACGGATGCTGCATTTCACGATAAAGCCAAAGAAGTCGGGACATTAACCTATGATACTGATGAAGACATTCGCGGGTTGAAACAGTACGTCCTGTTTGGAATAAAAGGCATGGCAGCCTATGCCGAACATGCCTTTAACCTTGGGTTTGAAGAGCAGGAGATTTACGATTTCATGGAGGAAAGTCTGGTGATGATATCCAAACCCATTTCATTGAACGATGCACTGAGTTGGTTGGTTCGCACCGGAGAGCATGGAGTAAAAGTAATGGCTCTCCTGGACAAGGCAAATACCGCCACTTTCGGGAACCCTGAAATTTCAAAGGTCAATATTGGTGCAGGTAAAAATCCCGGTATACTCGTCAGCGGCCACGATTTGAAAGACCTGGAGCAACTGCTGATCCAGTCCGAAGGAACGGGTGTTGATATTTACACACATTCCGAAATGCTTCCGGCCAACGCTTATCCAGAACTGAAAAAATACAAGCATCTGGTCGGCAATTACGGCAATGCATGGCATCGTCAGCTGGAAGAATTTGAAACCTTCAACGGACCCGTATTATTTACTACCAATTGTTTGGTACCACCACGCAAAGCAACCACCTATAACAACAGGGTATTTACCACAGGAGCCACAGGGATGCCCGAATGGAAAAGGATTGATAAGAAACTGCCCAACGGGCAAAAAGACTTTACCGGGATCATTGAGCTGGCAAAAACCTGTCCGCCACCCGCCCAGATCGAAAGCGGCGAAATAACCATCGGCTTTGCACATGATCAGGTGCTGGAGCTTGCCGATCAAATCCTTGAAGCGGTGAACTCCGGTGCAATCAGAAAACTGGTGGTTATGTCGGGATGCGACGCAAGGCAAAAAGCCCGCGGGTATTACACTGAATTTGCGAAACAACTGCCCAGAGACACGGTCATCCTGACTTCAGGTTGTGCCAAATACCGCTACAACAAGCTAAATCTGGGCGACATCAACGGCATCCCCAGGGTTCTGGATGCAGGGCAGTGCAACGACAGCTACTCATGGGCTTTTGTTGCCCTTAAACTCAAAGAAGCGCTCAAGCTTGACGATATCAACAAACTTCCCATTGTGTATAATATTGCCTGGTATGAACAGAAGGCCATCATTGTGCACCTTGCCTTGTTGTATCTGGGAATTAAAAACACGCATATCGGCCCAACACTGCCTGGTTTTCTGACCCCAAATCTGCTGAGAACAGTCCAGGAACGTTTTGGTGTTCAAACCATAACGACTGTGGAGGAAGACATGGAAATCCTTGAACTGGCCTGATAAATTTCATCCTGCTGACGCTGCTTGTCTTAGTTTTCGGGAGTCAGGAGCGGGGAGTCGGTTTGGGCATGCCTGAATAAGGCTGTCTGTTTCGCCCGACGAATAAACATTCCACTTCCTTCACATAACCGGAAAACTCCCACCACTTCCATGCGTATTAATGCGGGGCATGGGGTGCCCGTCACTCATGGCTCATTCGGCTTCCTGTCTATAATCCTTATCAAATGTTGGAAAGCTTTCATTTGCAGAATGAAATACAGATCAGACCGCAGGGATTCATTTATTGAGTAAATTAGCGGAAGTAAATCTGCTTTGGAAAAATGAATGTGAAATGAAATTCATTACATGGTTTCGGGGAATCGCCCGGGCTCTGCCCCGGAACGTGGGTGATCTTTCAGGTGAGGATCCAAATTATCTGAATGATGGAATACAGAGAAACAAAACCCGATAAGACACTTCTGACGCATGTAGAATCATTCTGGGAAATCAACACAAATGATCAAACTTCCAGTTTTACAAAAGTTCTCATAGTACCAGAGGCTGTTTTTGATATATTGTTTGTTGCCAAATCCCTGTTCATATATAATTTAAAAAATAAGAACTATTCGAAATTATTCCCTGGAGTTTACTTCCTTGGATTATTCACAGAAAGTCACATGCTCCTGATACCTGATAATACTGACATTTTTGGTATCAGGCTTAAACCATTTTCACTGACCAAAATCACTGCAGCACCTCTTTATAAATTCAGGGATTCAATGGTTAAACTGGAGAATATCTTTGGTTTTATAAAAAAGAATGAGGTTGATGTTATAATTAACACGAAAGAGTATGATCAGAGAATAGAATATGCCAGAGCATTTATTGCAAGAATAATTGAAAAAAACCAAAACATCGACCTGACTTTAAGGGATCAGTTGAACTATCTGATGGACTCTTATGGGAGCGCCAGAATATCATCCTTATATTCTGCTTTTTACACAAACAAAACTTCATTACGAAATCACTTCCTGTCCAGGGTCGGGCTGTCACCCAAAGAACTTGCCAGAATATGGAGGATGAATTATTTTCTTCAACTCCGGCTTGAAAATTCATCTGAAAACCTTACCTGCACCGGCCTGGATGCAGGCTATTTCGACCAGGCTCACCTGATAAAGGATTTTAAAACATTCTTTTTCACTTCACCTCTTCAGTTTATGAATTGCCAGGAACCCGAAGAACTGAAAATAATACAGGAAAGAATAAAAAGAAGGCTAACCAGTTTTTACTCCCCTCTATAAATTTCCTTTTTTACAATTTTTTCACAAATCCGGCATCTAAATTTGCATCAGGTAATTATTTGATTTTCCAGCCAGTGTTATATTGTTTGGGTGCTTTAATATATTCAAATCTATCATATCGCCTTCTGCTTTTCAAATGTTGCCAAATACAAACTATGTAGAGGTTAATATGAATATAAGTATTTTTCTTTAACTGCTCATATTCCTGATGACTGAAGTGACAGGCGCAGGGGATTTTCACTGCTGTGAAAGAACTTGAAGAACTTAAGCTAAACAGGCTCTGAATTTGAAAATACATGAATATCAAGCATGTAATTATGTTCAAAGAGGTTCTCAGAAAACATCAGCTCATTTCATTTTTTTTCCTTACATACCTTGCTTCATGGTTGCTATTGCTGCCTTATATGCTTACAGGAAATGAGCAGGCTTACGGAATATTTATTATTATTGCTATATTCTGTCCGGCCCTTGTTAATATTCTATTGTCACGTATAATTAGCCCTTTGAGGCACGATAATTACTCATCCAAAAGACGTATAACATTTTTGATTACCTGGATTATTGCCTCGGTAATATTCACCTTCAATGTGAAAACTTCTTCTGGAATTGAATCTCCGGTAGCAATAGTATTTTATGCCATTGTTTCCTTTCTCCCGGCTCTTGTTTTAAGTTCTGTTTTTTCAAGATATACTGAAGTCAGGAAAAGTCTTTCCAGCCTGCTAAGGCCAAAGGGTAGTACCAGCTGGTATATTTTTGCCATCCTTGTGATTCCCATTATCAGAATAATCAGCTTACCGCTGACGAGGATGCTTGGACTGGACCCAATAAATGAACATTCATTAAACGGAAGCACCGTCCAGATTGCAGTATTGGTCTCTGTTTCATTCTTCTACGGGCTTGTTTTTACCGGGGGACTAAACGAAGAGACAGGTTGGACGGGCTTTGCACTACCCAGGTTGCAGGGCCGATTTAATCCGTTGATATCAAGCATGATCCTCTGGCTCTTCTGGATTCTGTGGCATATGCCCATGCAAATTGCAGGATTATGGAATTCGAACCTGGATTCTTTTATTCGTACCCTGATCGGTACTTTTTTCGCAAGGTTCATTTTTACCTGGCTGTTTAATAAAACCAGGGGTGGAATATTGCCTGCAATGCTATTCCATGCCTCTGCCAATGCATGTTTTGCATTTCTGCCTGAAACCCATGTACATATGGCGCTGGAAGCAGTTTTGGCAATAGTCATAATATGGAATGGAAAAATGTGGAAAAAACTACCGGAGAGTAATCCTGCGGTTTACCAAAAGGAATTGAAAACCGGTTAAATTTTAAACAGAATGATAATATGAAAATTAATAATATCAGCCGGAAAGCAAAGGCTGATAAGATTCAGAATCATGGTTTCTGCTCAATTTGGACGTTAATAGTATTTTTTGCACTTACATTCATAATAACCTGGAGTATTCTGATACCGGCACTTTCTTTTGTGTCTGAAGACCGTCAGATATTTTTTATCATTCCTGCTGCCTTTGGGCCATTCATGTCAGCGATTACGGTGATCCGGATAACCAGGGGACGGGCAGGTCTTCGGTTATGGCTTCGTGCGATGTTCAGGTTTCGTATACCTGCTGAACTGTATCTGGCAGGGGCATTTTTGTTTCCGGTGGCAATAGGGGTATTACATTACTTACTCTACAGGTTTTACGGAGGGGAGCCTGATTTTTCAGATTCAATACCCTGGTTCCTCTATCTCGCCTATTTGCTGCCTACGGCACTTTTAAGCGGTGGAAATGAGGAACCCGGATGGAGGGGTTTTGCATTGCCAGCTTTACTCGAGCGGTTTCACCCTGCAATATCCTCTGTTATCCTGGGAGTCATTCATGCATTCTGGCATCTGCCACTAATGGATCATTACGATACCACAATGGGTTGGTATCTTTTTAATGTGATCCCTTTAACATTTATTTTCAACTGGTTCCATATAAAATCTCGTTATGCTGTAATACCGGTCATGTTGCTGCATGCAGGTGTAAACATAATAGGAAGTTTTCTTCCCACAACTTCGGATGTTTTGGGAGGACTGGGCACATACATGTTCCTGAGAGGTTCCATTTACTGGATCCTGGCGATCATTCTCATTGTTTTGACTAAGGGCAGACTAGGGTATCGTGTTAAGGACGGATAATCCCGGGGCACATATTCAATGCCGGACATTTTCCTGAATAATCAGATAGTGGATTATCTTTTTTTTGGTCGAATCTCAATTTTTACTTTTTTCCAATTTTTCCAATTTCCCTTTCCCTATTTTTGTTATGTAAAGATGATTTGAGCATCAAGTTATACTTGAATATACAATGTTTCGCATTTTCGTTCGCAAATTATGTCCATATGATCCCGGAAGCAGCAGTTACATTCATCATGACCATCCGGGACAGGTTTAGATTAAATAAACTTAAATCTGCAATGAAGACAATGATTAAATATGTTCTGACTGTAGCAACCTCGTTTTTTATAGGTTACCCAATGTCATCACAAACCTATGATCCTGAGATGAAATATCCCACTGATCAGTTGCAAGAGGACTTCACGACACTCAGGAGGCTTATTGAAGAAAATCATCCGGCACTTTACCGGTATTACGACGTGGAATTCTGGAGCGACTATTGCGATAGTCTTTATTCATTGGTCAATCATCCCATGACGGAACCGGAGTTTATCAAAATCCTTGAACCAATGGTTGCTAAAGTCCATTGTGGTCATACCGAGCTTTGGTATTCGGAAGATTTTCAGGATTTTGTATATTCACAAAAATTATTTATCCCGCTTTCAGCGTATTATATACATGATACTGCATACATAAAAAGACAGTACACTGACAAAAATATCCTTCCTGAGGGGTCGAGGATTTTGTCGATTAATAACATTGATGTCCGAAGCATACAGGAATCTCTTTTCGAAACCATGAATGGAGATGGTTTTAATAAACAAAATATCTTGTTTACAATTAACAAAACACCTGTCAGTATATTATCGAAGTATTTTGACTATTCCGAAAAATACGAAATTGAGATAATCAGGCCTTCAGAATCCGTGCCAACACTGGTCAGTGTAAAGGGAATAAAATATGATGATTTATTGGCCATTGCCGGAAACAGATACGGTGACAATCCGGACAGGGAAAACTTCAGTTTCAGGATCGCCGACAGTCTAAGTACGGCCATTATTTCAATTCATTCATTTGTCAAAAACGAGGATGATAATTATGTTGAATTCCTGAAGTCCTCATTCGGTTTGATTGATGAACAAAACATACAGAACCTGATTGTTGATGTGAGGGGTAATGATGGCGGTCATCCCGATTATTCCGTCGGGTTACTGAAATATTTGATAAACCATGATTTTATTTATTTCAAAACCAAGCTTGATGACCCGGAAATGAATAATCCCATCACCCCATACAGCAACTCCTTCAAGGGCAATCTTTATGTTTTGATGAATGGTGGCGAGTTGTCGACAACCGGTCATTTCATCTCTCTCCTGAAATACCATAAAACCGGAAAACTTGTAGGACAGGAAAGCGGCTCGACCTTTTCATGCAATGATAATTCACTTGTATTTTCCCTTCCGAATACACATATCAGGGGCAAAGTGGCAAGAACAACATTTGAAACCGCAGTATCTGGATTAAGCCAGGAAAAGGGAATTATGCCCGATTACCATGTTGAACCTGATATCCGGGACATAATAAAGAATATTGATACGATAATGGACTATACCTTAAAGCTTATAAGGGACAGGTCAAGATGATACTGGTTTTCTTTGATGTACACTGTCAGTGTTGAAAATGCAAAACAGTCAAAAATATGAATAAACAAAAACATAATCGCCGGCTGTTCATTTTACTGATTTCTCTTTCAATTATTTCGCCTCTTGTCATGAATTGCCAAGATGATGCTTTATCGGAAACAGCGCAGAAAATAATCATCGATACCTGTATCTCCACCTTTGAGATATATTATATATATCCAGGCAAGGTTGCCGAAATAAAGGAATATGTCAATCACAGATACGGCAGGGGTGATTATCAGGGAATCAAAGACATCAATGAACTGGCTCACCAGTTGAGAAGGGATTTCCGACTGGTCACCAATGACAGTCATATCTGGATTGATGTCATTGAAAACCTCCCGGTCAGTGATTCCGATGTCTCTGACAAGGAACAGACAGAGGAATTGTCCGAGAATAATTTCGGATTCAGTGAATTCGAAGTATTAACTGGAAACATTGCCTACCTGAAGATTGATGCTTTTGTCGATCTGAAGTTTGGAAAAGACACGGCTTATGCCATCATGAACAGATTGCAAGACTGCGATGCCATAATATTTGATTTGCGGGATAATCATGGCGGGAATGAAAATATGGTCCGGTATCTGGCAAGTTTCTTTTTCGAGGGTAAAGTGCAGCTCAATTCACTCTATTTTCGCTTTGCAGACTCATTGGTAACCGGCTGGACGGATCCCGGCATCTGTGAAAAAAAAATAATCCGCCAGAGGCTCTTTATACTTACCAGTGAGAGTACTTCCTCCGCAGCCGAATCATTTACATATGTAATGAAGAATTTCAACAGGGCAACCATTGTGGGTCAGAATACAAAGGGTGCAGCCCATTGGAAAGAAACTTTTGTATTACGTGAACATGGTATATTTCTTGAAATTCCAGTTGCTTACCCTTTAAATCCGGTAACCGGTCGGGACTGGGAAGGATCCGGAATAGCTCCTGATATTTCAGTTTCTGCAAACCAAGCCCTGGAAAAAGCAATCATTCTCGCAAAGGAGTGGATGAATCAACCCAGACAGGAATGATTGTATTCACAGATTGGGATATTTTCCAGTTATTGTGAAGGAGTCAGGAGTGAGGATGAGCTTGCCTGAATAATGTTGACTTTCACAAATCGAAAATCTGCAAGTTGGAATACAATATCTTTCAATCCCCTAAGGAAACCAACCGCCTCTAAAAATGTTACATTTGCTGTTCCTGTCGCTTGAAAGCAGGAGAAGAGTATTTCTGAATGTAACGGACTCTCCGGATGACCAGGTCAAATAACCGTGTCATAGTAATAATGACGATATTGCTTCCGCTGCTCTGGGCGTGCGGCGGCACAAAAAAACAGGAGGCACCTGCCGCGGCGGCACAGCTTCAGGTGAAAGCCATGGTGCTCACACCGCAGTACTTCGAGAGCCGTCTTATCGTCAACGCCAACCTCCTCCCCTATGAAGAGGCGGAGTTGAAGGCGCCTGTTGCGGGCAACGTGCTGAGCATCAGCTTTGAAGAAGGACAACGGGTCATCAGGGGCCAGGCTCTGGTCCACATTGACGACCGGGTCTGGAAGGCACGGCTGAAAGGGCTGCAGGCGCAGCTCAGCATCGCCAGTAGTGATCTACAGCGTGGTTCCTCGCTGCTGGAGGTGCGGGGGGTAAGTGAGGAGACCATCGACAAGCTGAAGGCCCGTATCGATGAGCTGCAGGCCCAGATAGAGGAGCTGGAGGTCAGCATCAGCCTGGCCCATGTCACCGCCCCCTTCAATGGCAGGGTGGGGATGCGCGATTTCAGCGTTGGGGCTTACCTGTCGCAGGGCGCCACCATCACCAGCATCGTTCAGGCCGACCGGCTGAAGGTCGATTTCGAGGTTCCGGAGCGTTACCTCCTCAACCTGTCTGCCGGGGAAAAGGTAAGGATGGTGTATCACAGCGACACACTCACAGCCACGGTGTATGCCGTCGATCCGAAGGTCGATCCCGGAAGCCGCACCATCCGGGTACGTTGCGTGATGCCTAATCCCAATGAGAAATTTTTACCCGGCATCTTCGTTGAGGTCATCATCCCCATCCGCATCAATCCGGAGGCGCTGGTAGTGCCCTCCTCGGCCATCATCCCCGCCCTGAACACGCAGACGGTTTATCTCTACCGGCAGGGAAGGGCTTATCGTACGGAGGTGGAGCTGGGCGACCGAACCGATGTACTGGTGGAGGTGCTCAACGGGCTCAGTCCCGGTGACACCGTCATCACCACAGGCCTGATGGAAGTCAGGGATCAGGGCCAGGTACAAATTACCGGGATGGCAACAAACGATGCCTTATGACCCTTTCCGAACTGAGTATCAAACGTCCTGTGCTGGCCAGCGTATTCGCGATCGCCATAGTACTTTTCGGTGTGGTGGGCTTTTTCTCCCTGGGGGTCAGGGAATACCCGAGCGTCGATCCACCGGTGGTCACGGTCTCAACCAGTTACAGCGGGGCCAATGCCGACATCATCGAGTCGCAGATCACTGAGCCGCTCGAGGAGTCGATCAACAGCGTCGCCGGCATCAAGTCACTGCGGTCGGTCAGCACAGACGGGAGAAGCACGGTCACCGTAGAATTTTTTCCCGGCCTCGACCTTGACAACGTGGCCAACGACGTACGTGACAAGGTCTCACAGGCCATCCGTAATCTTCCTCCCGACACTGATCCGCCGGTGGTCTCCAAGGCGGATGCCAATGCGCAGACCATCCTGTCCATCACTGTCCAGAGCGACAAGCGGGAGCTCTCGGAGCTGAGCCGTATCGGCAATGACATGTTCAAGGAGCGTTTGCAGACCATCCCCGGGGTGAGCAGCATCCGTATCTGGGGAGAGAAGAAGTACGCCATACGGCTGGAGCTGGAGCCTGCGCGGCTGGAGGCTTACAGGCTGACCCCAGCCGACGTGAGGCTGGCCCTGCAGAACCAGAATGTGGAGTTGCCGGCCGGCCGCCTCGAAGGGGCGCAGACAGAGCTGACCGTACGAACCCTCGGCCGGCTGAACACCCCGGATGAATTTGACGACCTGATCGTAGCCCGGAGGGGTAACGCCCTGATACGGCTGCGCGATGTAGGCAGGGCACGGCTCGGGGCAGAGAACGAACGCACCCTGCTGCGAGGCAACGGGGTCATCCCCATGATCGGGATCGCATTGCAGACACAGCCCGGCGCCAACTTCATCGAGATCGTTGACGAAGCCTTCCGTCGGGTAGAGCAGATCAAAAAGGAGCTGCCACCCGACATTTTTCTCGACGTGGCCATGGACACCACCGTCAGCATCCGGAAGGCCATCACCGAGGTGGAAGAGACCATCATCATTGCCTTCCTGCTGGTGCTGCTGGTGATCTTCTTCTTCCTGCGCAGCTGGCGCACCACCATGATCCCCATCGTGGTCATCCCCATCTCGCTCATTGGTGTCTTCTCGATACTGTACATCGCGGGATATTCCATCAATGTACTCACCCTTCTCGGGGTGGTGCTCTCCACCGGCCTGGTGGTGGACGACGCCATCGTGGTCATGGAAAACATCTATTCAAAGGTGGAGCAGGGAATGAAACCCATCCAGGCGGCCTTCAAAGGGTCGAGGGAGGTGTTCTTTGCCGTGATCTCCACATCCATCAGCCTGATCTGCGTGTTCCTGCCCATTTTCTTTTTGCAGGGTCTGACCGGCCGGCTCTTCCGTGAGTTCGCCATGGTCGTGTCAGGGGCGATCCTGTTCTCCACCTTCGTGTCGCTGAGCCTCACCCCGATGATGTCGTCAAGGATACTGCGCAAAAGCCACCGCACCGGCAGGATCATGATCCTTTTCAAGAAAATTGTGGACAGCATGAGGGCAGGATACAGCGGCAGTCTGCACCGGTTCATGCAACGCCGGTGGCTGGCGCTTCCTGTCATCATCGTGACCGCAGGCCTGATCTGGTTCTTCGACACCCACCTGCAAAGGGAGCTGGCCCCGCTGGAGGATAAGAGCCGCCTGAGGATCATTGCCACGGCACCGGAAGGGACCTCCTATGAAGCCATGGATGAATATCAGAAGATATTGATGCAGATGTGCGACACACTGCCGGAAAAGCAATTCCTGCTTGGGGTCACCTCACCCTCCTTCGGTGCATCCGCATCGGTCAATTCCTCCTTTGTCCGGATCTCGCTTAGTCAGCCCTCACAGCGCAACAAAACCCAGTCGCAACTGGCTGCAGAGCTGAACCGGTTGCTCAAACGATACACCTTTGCTGAAACCTATGTGGCCCAGGAGCCCACCATCAGTGCCAGCAGGAGCTTCAATCCCCTGCCGGTACAGTTTGTGCTCCAGGCCCCTGACCTGGA
>JAFGME010000230.1 GCA_016927695.1 Bacteroidales bacterium | reverse complement strand
CTTGTTCTCAAACAGTATGGTGTAGGGCATCTCATTTAGTTTGGAGATCCAGCCCTGTTCGCCAAACCCATCCGGACCGATCATTTCGTTGGGATCCAAGGATGCGGCAGTATCCACTCCCTTTTCTTTTTCGGCAAGGCTCAGACAGTCGGTAACAGCCAGGTAAGCACTGATGCCTCCGCATATCAATCCTCCTATCGTACCGGTTACCCATCCAACCACTGGCACGACCGAAGCGTAGCTGAAAAAGGTGGTTGCTGCCTGGAGGCTTGAATTCACAACCGATTTTTTTACGTCTTTCGTGTCAAACTGGCCGACAGTATAACCCGTTTTATAGCTGTTATAAACTGCTCCGGCAACCGGTATCACACTAATCGCCGTTTCAATGGTTGTAACCGCCAAAGCTTCCATAATGCAGGATCCAACCGCCAGCTTTGCTTCCTTTTGAGGATCATCCTCCCCGGTGGCAACACTTGATTTAAGATGCTGGCCTGTAAGGTTATTTCCGGTTACAGCTGTGTATTGCAGCCATCCGTCACCGGTCCATGAGGTAATTTTATAATCCTCCGGTGACTTTACAATAAAATGAAGAGATTCACTGCTGTTGGCCTTTATCCGTGGGATCATCAATGAATAAACTTTTGATCTTATGGGTTTCCCAAACAGGTTGTCAGTAATGATATAATCTTTATAAGGCATCAGTTCATCCACCAGGTTATATGTATAGGCTTCCGGCGGAAGAATAAATTCAAAATCAGCGAGCTTCACTTCAAGTCCTTCAATATCAGGAACAGCAAATGAAACGGGTACCATCAGAGCATCTACGTCTCCTTTGTTCCCGTAGGTCAGGGTGAATTTGGTCCAGCGGTTGATCAGTACCAATCCTCTTCCTGAAACATTGACCCAGGGCTGAGCAACTCCTACTGCCTCCCTGATTTGAAAGGATTTGGGTAAAACCGTTTCGTTACCCTGATCAGTCACCACCACATCCCACTGCCCTGTGGCCGCTCTGTCCAGGGTAAAAAGCGCCTGTATAGATCCGTTTTCTCCCGATCCCACAATGGTGTCTGCCATAATTTCGGTATTGTTCTCATAGCGAAGAAGCAACCCCATGTTTTTATTTAATCCTCCGCCAAAAACAGTAAGCAGGCACTCGCCGATATTCCCTGCTTCTGCCGGTTCAATCCTGTCTAATCCCTTTATGGTGACATGACCCACAGCTGCAGTAACGGTAGTTGCATTTTGGGCTGTTAAGGCAACCTGATACTCCCCCGCGGTGGAATAAGCATGTTTTGGATTCCCCTGTTCAGAAGTATTCTTATCCCCAAAGCTCCAAAGCCAGGAGGCAGCATTTTTTGTTTTGCTGGTAAATGAAGCCACGTTGCCGGACTGGTATATGTCAAAATCAGTAACCGGAGGATCAAAATCTGATTCCAGTAACTTCCCGTTATACACCGGAATGCCGTTGTTTCCGTTGCCTGACAGGTCTTTAAACGTATCATCAAAATTTAAAAACAACACTAATCCTTCTTCTTCCCCGGTAAGCTTTTTAGCCTGGTTTTCAAGCAGCTCCTCCTGTGACAAAGCCCTGTTCCACAGGCGAACATCATCCATGTAGTATTTGGCATCATAATACCAGCCGTTGCCCATATTCCTTGCTCCCAGCATCAGCATCCCATGTTCGTTCACAATTTCTCCGATCAGGGTGGTTTGCTTGTGGAGCAGGCCATTGATGTAAAGCTTGAAGTTGTTTAGTCCGGCATTTGCGTCATAGGTAAAAGCAATGTGATGCCATAAATTGTCATTCAGATTTTCATCACCAAAGTGCACCGGCCCTTCCACATCAGTTTGCAATCCGGCGTTTACATGGATTGCTCCGTTGTTGTGCCTGAATCCGATATGATACCCTTCGGGACGGTTATCAAAGCCATCGTATCCGTTTACTTTTGCCAGAATGCTGAAATTGGCTTTTGTTGCCGGATTGAACTTCACCCACACTTCAGCTGTCATGGCAGAGTCAAACTGAATGCTTTCTGAGGAGGGTACTACCACCAGGTCTGTTTCATACATTTTTTCAGGATTCTCCACGTAAAAGGCTTTGTTTTCCGTTCCGGGTTCAGGCTGTGCTTTCACATTCCGGTAAAAAACATCCTGATCCGTTCCACTTCTCCATTGTGCCTGTGTTATCCAGTGCATTCCCCCCCGGGTATCCATTTGCATATGTGAATTCATGTAGCCATGTGACATGTTAATGATATTGCTTTTTAAAAATGGAGCCAAAGACATGCTGCCGGAAAAAGTCTGGCCGCCATCAACCGATTTGATTGAGAAGAGCCAGTTCCCTGTGAGGTATAGCGTTTCTCCCGTGTCGTCAGCAGGATCGATGACAATGGCCGGGAGAGACGATTTCCCCACATGGTTTACATCGGGATTCATCATTCTGCGGAATTCAGAAAAGTTACTGCCGTTATCGTGCGAATAAGCAAAATAGAATCGGTTTCCTGCATTGTTATTTGTAGGATAGGTTGTGGCACCAAGCAGATAAACCTTGCCGTTTTTGGCGGCAACTGTTTCACTGCCGTTTTGCAACTCTTCAGTAGTAAGGGTTCCAACAGAGACAGGTGTCTCAAATGAATTTCCCCCGTTGGTTGAACGGACATAGAAAGTAGTCCAGACAGCTCCTTCCGTGTAACCGGTATATATGACGTGGATATGATTACCTGAGCGGGCAATCTTTGACGAATAGTGATCGCCATGCACTACATAACAGCGTTCCTGTTCCTTATCGTCCTTTATGTATTTTGCTGAAACCAGGTTGGTGGTGAAAGCAGTTCCGTTTTGAGAAGCGGAAACCCTCACTTTGCCCAGGGTAATGTATCCGTATGACGTGGAATAATTGCCATGAAGCACAACGATCTGGTCTCCTTCATAATAGAGATCAGCTACATAACTGCTTTCATCTGAGAGTCTTGTTTCGGTAAAAGCATTACCCCCGTCAGAAGAGAATAACGCCCAGGCTCCATTTTTATCTCCTTGTTTGTAGTAAGCAATGACAACCTTTCCGTTTGCTGCCTTAATAAAACTATAATCAAGTTTTTTATAACCACCTGATGTGGAAGCAAGAATACGTTCGCCCTCAAAAGAGGCTCCGCCGTTTTGCGACCGGAAAAAGTGCAATTTCCCGGTTCCATTGTCGCCATAATCGTAATCGGCCGTACAAACATATACCTTGTCCCCGTCGACAGACAGCCTTCTGCTCATTTCTTCTGTCCCGTAACTTCCATCTTTAAATACCATCAGTTCTTTGGTATTCTCCCAGGTTTCGCCCAGATCGGTTGAACGCCGGTACATGAGCGTTGATTGACCTTTATAGGAAGGCGGGTTATGTACCCAGATAACATGGATCGTAGTTCCCGAAATGGCAATTTCAGGCACTTTGTCGTTGAACCCGGGCCCCTCGGCTCCTTCCGAAAGGTTGATCAGGTAACCGGAGAGGTCCGGATTGACAGAAAAGCTGCTAAAGCTCAACAGCATACATACAAATAGTGCAGTTGCAGATAGGGTTTTGGAATATGACTTCATTTTGACTGGTTTTGTTTAGTTGAAATAAAAATATTGATTTGTAAAAACGGGGTTAAAATAATAAACTTATGTGAAAAAGAAAGACCTTTTCAAAGAAAAAAAATTAATTTTTATTGCACTACCACCTTTTTGGTATCGGATTTTTCACCAAACACGATCCGTAAAACATAATTGCCCGGGGCACAGTCCCTTATGTTTATGGTAATACCGTTTTGAAGTTCTGTAGCCTCATATAGTTGTGAATGTTTCACAGCCCCGGTGGCACTCACCAGTTCAATGGCATACATTCCGCAGGGTGCATGGCTGAAAGTTACCCGCAGGTGGTCTTTCGCGGGGTTGGGCCAGACCTTAAGGTTTTCCTTCATTTGTTCGAATGCCTGCACATCTACTGTTACGGTTGTTTGTGCATCATATCCGTTGGGAGCACTTTCAACGAGGCTCACGTTATCGGTAGCGATGCTGTAAAATTTGTAGGATGATCCCACCTCCCCTTCAAAAATGGCTGAAGTTTCTGCTGTATTGATCATCCAGGGAACCAATGCCGTGTCGTTTACCAATACATATATGGAATAACCTTTTATTCCGGAGCCCTCGTCGCTTCCTGTCCAGTCGACCGGAAAGCGGCTGTCGATGGTGGCTTCCAGCGGGTAAACCTGACTTTGGGGTGCATCCAGATCAAGGGTGTTCAGGTATTCGTTGGTGATGATCGGCTGGTTGGCATCGAAGACAATGGTTGCCTGGTTACGGATTTCATCACCGGTTCCGGGTTCTTCCTTCAATCCGACCGAAAAGCTGACAAAACCTTCCCCTTCGGGAGAATTTACGTTCGGAGGCAGAAAGCCGAGGAACGCGCTTTCCTCAGGGTACATGGTTCCCGGGTTGAGGGAAAGGAATTCCCATCTTACGATACCGGTCAGGGTATCCAGTTTCCCGGAAACGCGGGTGATCAGTTCCAATTCGGGGCGAAGGTCGATGTCCATGGAAAATTCCTTCAGTCTGTTTCCCGGAGGAGTTAAGATGGTATCTCCCCAGCCAAAGGAGCTAAATCCGAAGTCTGAGATATCGAATACCGAAAGATCGAGTGTATCAGTTATGAATACATCATGAGCAGGTGCCGTTGCTGAATCTTTATTTTCAAATAGAATGGCATATGGTATAATTTTGTTTTTCTGAATCCAGTTTTTTGTTCCGAAACCGGGCGGACCGACGATTTCATTTGGATCTTTCGATGAAATTGCTGTGATAAGAACATCAACAAATGTTACTTTGGCAGGAGTCCCCTCGTCATAGCAATTGATTGCATGAAAGAGGGCTTTAACTCCTAACAGCCATGGACCTGCCGTAGTTTCAAATAAATATTCCAATATATTTCCACCACAGTCAAGCAAGAATTGCGGCCCTCCCATAGGCTTCTTTTTTCCCGGAGGCATTCTTCGGATGATTCTTACAGCACCATCAAGCACCTCGCCTCCAACATTGAAAATACAATCCATAAATGTTGCAATAGTTTTATATTCTTTTTCAAGTGCTATAAATTTTGCAAGTGCAGATGCCCCTTCATTAAAAGCAGCAAGTGCCATGCACGAAACAAATGTTCCGATATCCACTGCATTTGCAGACTTAAGGGATTTATCGGTAAGGCTTACATTATCAACAAGAGCGGGAAAGTCCCAAATCTTCATGTTAAAATTGACT
>JAFGME010000229.1 GCA_016927695.1 Bacteroidales bacterium | reverse complement strand
GAGAATTTTGAGGGATGTTAGCTCAATTGGTTTAGAGCGTCCCGCTTTGGCGGGAAGGTCACCTGGACAGAGAATTTTGAGGGATGTCAGCTCAGTTGGTTTAGAGCGTCCCGCTTTGGCAGGAAGGTCACCTGGACAGAGAATTTTGAGGGATGTTAGCTCAGTTGGTTTAGAGCGTCCCGCTTTGGCGGGAAGGTCACATGGACAGAGAATTTTGAGGGATGTCAGCTCAGTTGGTTTTGAGCGTCCCGCTTTGGCGGGAAGGTCACATGGATAGAAAATTTTGAGGGATGTTAGCTCAGTTGGTTTAGAGCGCATGCTTGACAGGCATGAGGTCACGTGTTCGAATCACGTACATCCCACTTCCCTTATAGAAAAAATGAAATCCCTTGTCAAACGGATCTTGGAAACCATAATTCCGGCGGCTGCATTGCGATTCAGAGCTTACAAGAACCTGATC
The DNA here is from genome assembly GCA_016927695.1 of Bacteroidales bacterium. GTDB lineage: Bacteria > Bacteroidota > Bacteroidia > Bacteroidales > JAFGHD01 > JAFGHD01. Next base: position 8,899 of record JAFGME010000229.1, on the reverse strand, counting down.
AGTAACGGAGACTCCTACCTGTATTCCACAGGATGGATGGAAAGCCTGAAGCAATGGAAAGCTTGTGATCAAAACGGCAACCCCATCCCCTGGATGAACTATCCGGTGGTGAATTTCCTTGAAGAGCGGCTGACCGAACAGTTGACTCTTTTTGAATATGGGAGCGGCTACTCCACACACTTTTACGCTCAAAGGGTGAAAACCGTCACCTCTGTGGAATATGACAAGAAATGGTTTCGTACCCTGATGGAAAATCTGCCCGGGAACGTGCATCTGTTGTACAAAGAGGCGGACATAGACGGGGAGTACTGCCGCAGCATCGGGAGCACCGGCAGTCTTTATGATGTGGTGGTAGTTGACGGCAGAGACAGAGTGAACTGCATAAGGCAGGGCATTTTATCCCTTACTCCTGCAGGTGTCATCATATTGGACGATTCCGGGAGAAGCAGTTATCAGGAAGGCATACTACATGCCAAAGGTATCGGTTTCAGGGCGCTACATTTTGAAGGTTTGAAACCCACCGGCTTCGGAACAGACAGGACCAGCATCCTTTACCGTGACATGAACTGCCTTGGATTATAAATCATTAAACATCTGACAATTATACAAAATGAGTGATGATCTGTGGGAAGCCAGGGAGATACTTTTTGATAGCAGCCGCAAAGCGGTCGATATGGCAGCGGGCGTTACCGGGAACAATCCGGGGGTGTTTAAGAAGTTTTTCGACCTTGCCATTGAAGACAGCTATCCCTATTCCATGCGCGCTGCACGGGTGGTTTATCTTGCTGCAAATAACCATCCGGAATTGATCCGGCCTTTCCTTCCCCAGATAGCCGGCAGCCTTCATACCTTCCGTACCGATGGGGTAAAAAGGTGTTTTGCCAAGATACTGACCGGGCTCACCTGTGATTTCGACAATGAAACGTGGGGCAGGCTGATCAACACCTGCTTTGAATGGCTGATGTCGCCGGATGAAAAAGTGGCCCAGAAAGTGTATGCCATGGACATCCTGTACAAGTCGTCCGCCCTTTTCCCCGGGATCATCCCTGAACTCATTGCCAGTATTGAAGAACAGATGCCACGGTCGTCGGTTGGTTTTGCTTCGTTCGGGAAGAAAGTTCTTAAAAAACTCATTAAATACAGGTCTTATTAACCTTTCCATTGCCTCTCCTTATGGATTGTTGAGATTTTTTTGATCATGTTTCATTAAACCATTACACCCTTTTCTTTGTTATACCTGAAAATTTTTATGGCAGAAACACAAAGTAAAATGAATAAGCCGGGGTTCAGGGCGCCTGAATTCCGATTGAAAGACACAGTTTCAGGACAAATGATGTCGCTGCATGACCTGAGATCAGAAAAGGCCACCGTGGTGATGTTTATTTGCAATCACTGCCCTTTTGTAAAGCATGTAAACAATGAACTTGTAAATCTGGCCAACGATTACATACCGAAAGGAATATCTTTCATAGCCATCAGCTCCAACGATGCGGAAGCTTACCCGGAGGACGCTCCTGCAAAAATGAAGGAACATGCTGTAAAGCTCGGGTATCCATTCCCATATCTTTATGATGACACCCAGGAAGTTGCAAGGGCATACGACGCAGCCTGCACCCCTGATTTCTTTATTTTCGACGGAAGACTTAACTGTGTTTACTGCGGACAGCTTGATGACTCAAGGCCTTCAAACGGGAAACCCGTCACCGGCAATGACATACGTGCAGCGCTGGAAGCCATTATCGCCGGTAAGCCTGTATCACAGCAACAAATGCCCAGCATCGGCTGCAGCATCAAGTGGCGAAAATGAATCTATGATCCTATTTCATTGGACGGATGAAGCCTTTTCAATCCTGATACCTATATCCGTTATCCCTTTCAGTTCAGTTTCACGCATGGCCTGCTCCATCCGGAAGGTATAAGTTCCGCTAACAGGGAATAATAATTTTTGCCTGATAAGTATATTGCTTTCTTTAATTTTACCCAACCCTCTGCCGAGCCATTCTCCCATCCGGTCGGCCAAGAAAACCTCAATGGTATCACGGGCTTTCCCCCCATCCGGCATTTGGGTGTCCATAAACAAATAGAGGTTGCTGTATGGGTAATCTGTGGTATTTCTGATGTTTAAATAAAAATCGTACAGCAATAGCGTGTCCCTGACTTCCAGGCTGAATTCCCTGGTGTCTCCGGCCATCCATGTTTCATCAGGGAAGGAAACATACCTGTCGTAAAGGCTTTCGTCACCACAACGGGCAAGAAATAATGAGAGGGGGATGAAAATAAAAAATAATATTTTAGGATAAGTTATCATAAGCGCTCAGAGATATTGCGAAGAAATCAATCATCAAAGCGGGTCAGGTCTTCCTCGGTCAGGCCCTGGTTATATTCTGTTTTTTGCTCCAGCTTTTCAGCATAATCTTCCAGCTTGTCAGGGATCTGGCCTTTTTTGTTCAATTTTATAATCTCCCAGGCTTTTGCAACAGGGATGGCCATCATGCTGGAATTATCCGCTTTGTATGAGTACCAGACAACTTTTTTAAAAACATCTGCTTTTTGAAATTCAACAAGACCTTTTTTAGTCTGAAGTGTAGTTTCGGCATCCGGAAATTCTTTCAGCGCCTCGATATAGACATCGTTTTCGTAATTAAGGCAGCATTTTAGCTTCCCGCACTGGCCTGCCAGTTTTTGGGGATTGAGCGAAAGCTGTTGTATTCTTGCATTCCGTGTAGTGACCGACCTGAAATTTGTCAACCATGTGGCACAGCACAATTCACGGCCGCAGGAACCGATGCCTCCCAGGCGTGCGGCCTCCTGCCTGGCTCCGATCTGCTTCATCTCAATCCGCACCCTGAAAGCTTCTGCCAGCAATTTGATCAACTCCCTGAAATCCACCCTGTCATCTGCCGTGTAATAAAAGATTGCTTTGGTATTGTCGCCCTGGTACTCAATGTCGTTCATTTTCATGTTTAGTCTCTGCTTTCTGATGATCTCCTTAGTGGTCAGCAGAGCTTTATCTTCTTTTACCACAGCCTGCAGCCACTTTTCAATGTCAGCTGCCCTGGCTCTGCGATACACTCTTTTCAGCTCATCCAGAGGATATTTGTACCTCTTTTTTTTCATCTGAAGCCTGACAAGCTCCCCGGTCAGGCTCACTATGCCAATATCGTGACCTGGCGATGATTCCACTGCCACAAAATCGCCCGTTTCAAGTTTCATTTCAGCAGGAGCCCTGAAAAAGTCCTTGCGGCTGTTCTTAAACCTGATTTCCACAATCTCGTTAGCGGCAATGCCCTCCGGTTGAACAATATCCCCTAACCAATTTCGGCAATCGAGCTTGGCACAACTATTTCTATAAATTGCTTCTTCGGCATAGGGCTCGGGGATCCTGCTGCAACCCCTTGTAAAAAAAGGATTTTTGAGTATTTTATCTTGATTTTCTTCCATGTTTCCTTTCAGGATTAATTTACAAAATTATGATATTAATCTCACTTCTTTGTTTTTGAGTTAAACAAAAGTGACCTTAGCCTGAGAGAAAGATCCAAAAAAATGAGATTGGGATTGCCATTCCTCTCAACATGAAAGATGGCTTTGTTCAGCTCATGATATACATCCCCGGCATTTTCAGGAACAATGAAACGCCCGAAACGCTTAACAAAGTCTGTTTCTTCTCCACTGAGCCCTTTCAGCTCGTCCTGGATATATCCTGAAACAAAAGCTTTCCTTATCCAATGGGTTGAAATGGAAAGAAACTGCTTTTGTTTCTCCCTGCCTGTTTTTGCCATCTGACCTGTAAAAGAGGCTATTTCATCCATCTTGCCGGCATACAGGTGCAGCATCCATTGTCTGAACAACTTCCAGTCGAGGTCCGCATCTTCCGGTAATTCGCACAGAGATCTGGCAACCAGATAGTTCCCATTGGAGGCTGCAGTGATGCTTTTGGCGTTACCCGGATTGATATGCTTCAGGTTGATCAGATGATCCAAAACGTCAATATCTTTTATTCTGGGTATTCTTATAAGCTGTGTACGCGACAAGATGGTACTGATGATCTTATCCTGGCTCTCAGTAATTAGTAAAAACAAAGTATTATCAGGGGGTTCCTCGAGAATTTTAAGTATTTTAGGCGCTGCAGAATGGAATATTTTCTCCGCCATCCATATCACCATTACTTTGTAGGATGCCTCAAAGGCTTTCAGGCTGAGGGTTCTTATCATCTGGTTGCAGTCTTCGGCGCTGATGACACCCTGTTTTTTTTCAATGCCAATTTCCGAATACCATTCGTTCAGGCTAAAATAACCTGATGTTTCAAGAAATTTCTTTCGCCACTGCCTGATAAAGTCTTTAATGGTTGCATCCTTTTTAATTTCATTGTTGGTGTTTACCGGGTACATAAAATGAAGATCGGGATGAATCAGCTTTTCATATTTCACACAGGAAGGGCAGGCACCACATGAGTCGGTTTCCGAACGGTTCCGGCAGTTAAGGTATTGCGCATAGGCCACAGCAAGTGGCAGTTTACCTGAACCCTCCGGGCCGGTCAAAAGCTGGGCATGACTTATCCTGCCAGCCCTGACGGTACTGATCAGCTTCTGTTTAATCTGCTCATGACCTATAACTTCCGAGAACTTCATAATGCCGGATAAGAAATAATTTCTGTCAGTCTTTCACCATGTTGACTTTCACTACTTCTTTTCCTTTACCTGCATTCAGTTCAATCAGGTAGATACCGCCTGTGAGGAAGGAATCCTGATCTCCTGTCCCGTTCCATTTAACAGTGTATTCTCCCGGGGAAAGCTGCTTTGCAAGGATGGTTTTCACTTTTAATCCGCTCATGGAATAAACGTTTAATTCTGTGAAGGCAGTTTCTGTTATGGTAAAAATGATATTGACGGTACCTGAAGAGGGATTAGGGTATACGAGGTCAATGCCGGGATTGCTTCGACTGTTACCTTCGATGGCAAGTCCTGTTTGGGGCGTTTCAAGCTGCACATCAGTGTATATTCTGTACTCGCCTGCCTGCAGCATGATGTTGTCGGAAACGACGGAGACGTTAAGTGAATCCCCGGTAAAATAATCGTACCACATTCCGGCATGCTGAAATTCCGGGTTTATGCTGCCCGAAACTACGCCAAAATTTCCGATGATTGTAACATTCATACTGCTGTGGTTCAGATGTATGCTTTTTAATGAAGAGCCTGCGTTCAGGGAAAAATTATCGGTTCCGAAAACGGGCTCTTCCTGTTTCAGCTTGTTAAGCGCAGCATAAATGTTGAACAGCACCTTCCGACGGTAATCCTGTGTGTAATTCCATTTGAGGGGTTTCGGGTCAAGCCGGTGATCGTCTTCCCCAATCAGACCGGGATAATTGATATGATAGTCATAACCCAATTCACCAAACTGCCAGATCATTTTCGGACCCGGAACGGGAATAAAAAAGACGGCAGCCAGTTCCTGTCTTTGCAAGGCGATGGTAGTGTCTTTCACATTATAATTCCCCGAAGCGTTTCCGAAATTGATGTTCTTGGCCATCAGACGTTCTTCGTCATGACTTTCCATAAAACCCACTACATGGGGATCATTCCAGGTTCTTTTTTTGTAGGATATCCATGAGAAGTCGGATTTCCCCTGCTCGTTGTACCCCATAGTGCCCTCATTGTAGTTGTAATTATGATTGCCCCATAGCATACATCCGTAATCGGCAAGCACCTTTTCTTCGGTGTTGTCGCACCAGTGTTCAAGAATGACATAAGCGCCGGGGTTGAAATCCCATATTGCATCTGCCATTCTTTTGATGATTCCTATTCTTTCAGCGTTGTAAGAACCTCCGGAACCGCTGTTTGTAAAGCCCTGGGTAAAATCAAACCGGAAGCCGTCAATTTTATATTCTTCCATCCAGTAGGTATTCACCCTGTCGACAAAAGCCTGGGTTGCCGTGCTGGTGTGGTCAAAATCATTACCCCAGCAGTAAGGCTCGTGCGGACAAATGACATTGAACCAGGGGTTGTTTGCTGCGGGTCTGTTGTTTTGTGCATCCCAGTACATCTGAGCCATCACATTCTGGCCAAATGCATGATTGAGCACCATATCCATAATTACAGCCATCCCATTGGCATGGCATTCATCGATGAATGCTTTCATATCGTCTTTCGGGCCGTAATATTTATCCGGGGCAAAATAGAAGGAAGGGTTGTAGCCCCAGCTCAGGTTTCCCTCAAATTCATTCACCGGCATCAGCTCAATGGCTGTGATGCCTAACCTTTTAAAGTACTGGAGGGTGTCTTTCAGGGTTTTAAAATCATGAGCATAAAGAAAATCGCGCAACAGCAATTCATAAATGATGAGTTTTTCAGGCGCCGGGGGGGTGAAGGAGGTGATCTGCCAGTTGTATTCGTTCTGACCGGTTTGCAACACAGAAACCAGCCCTTCTGTTTTGAATTCAGGATAAGGCTTAAGGTTGGGATAGGTGGCGCCTGTGATAAAGCCATCGTTCCATTTGTCAAGTATCTTATCCGTATAAGGGTCGGCCACCCTCAGTTCCTCATCAACCAGGTACTGAAAAGCATATTCTTCCCCTTCTTCAAGGCCTTCAATTTCCACCCAGTAACGGTTGTCAATATCATCCGGATTTTGTTCTGTGCGTTTCATTTTATATTCAGGAGCCACTTCCCAGTTGTTAAAATCACCAATTACATACACCGATGATTTGTAAGGGGCATGCAAAGCCAAGGTCACAGAAGCGGATCCTGCATAATTAATTCCGTCAGCAAGCCCGGCAGGGAGGCTTTCCACAAATGTCACCCCCCTGACGTAATAATAGTTAGAATCTGCCACGCTGGAAACGCCATCGGTTGCAACCACCTTAATCCAGTGTTTTGTGTCCACGTCAGAAGATGCAGTGATGGCACCTGTGATGATATTGCCCTGAACGGCAAGGTACAATGCGCCGTCAAGATACAGATAAACCGAGTCGGCTAAAGTGGCTTCCGCCTCAATCTGTATGGATTCGCCGGGATCGACAAAATACGGGGTTTGAGAGGGATTGATCAGTGAAATATTCAATCCTATTTCAAATACATTGATAAAAATGTCGGGAGAAGTCTGCTGGCTTCCGTCGTCGCTTCTGAATACCAGGCATATTTCGGTGATATTCTCGGCAAGGGTGGCGCTGTAAAACTCTCTGATGGCAGGGGTTATCACAAGTTTATACTGGCCGTTTCCGATGTTTTCGAGTTGTGGCTGGACTGAGTTGTTTCCCCAGGTTCCTATTACATGTTGCCATTTAGTGGCACCTATGGTCAGTCCTGTGTGGGCATAAACAATACCGGTATAACCCTCAAGCCCTGTTCCGCCGGAGTTGAAAAAAATGGTTACAGCGGCATCGGCAGTGGGGAGAGCAGGATCGGTGTACACTACCTGACTCCTCAACACCATGAGGGGAATGCAGATTAAAAGCAGGAGATTAAGTGTTTTCTTAAAGATCATATCATCAGTATTTGAGTGAGTAAACAAAATCTTTTTCAATCTGCAAATCTACATAAAAACAAAAAGCTGCCCGAAATTAATCAGGCAGCTTGGGTTAAAACATCACCAGAAAAGCCTATTGAAGCGTAATGGTATATGTAAGAGTGTTTGTGTTGGCAGTGATAATATAAGTACCTGCTGCTGCGGGTCCGGGAATGGCCGGAGGATCCGGATCATTTTCGGTTGGACGGTAAACAAGGTTACCTCCGGTGCTAGTTCCATTTGCATCGGTTCCATATTGAGGAGCCCATTGACCTAATACCTCAAGAAATTTAATATATCCGCCACCCGGTAAATCAAGAGTGATGGTATACTCGCCGTTTGTGCCAGTCATAGGTTCAGCGGCTGTGTTGTCCCAACCCACAGGCGTACCATCGCCAAGTATGTAGAGTTCGGGAGCCTGGCCGGCCGGGTTCACCGTGAAGGTGTATGTTTCAGTAACTGCATCGATGAAGAGTTCCATGTCAAACACACCATCTTCGAGCGGAACAAAATTTCCGTCGCCGTTGGTGCCGAATTTGTCGGCTGCAAGACCGGCCATGGTTACATCATTGTAACCAATGCTTTTCTTTGACCAGTCCTGGCCTTCCCTGATCTTGAAAGATCCGGCCGTAGTAATTTCAACACCATCATAGGTCCAGGTGTAATTCGTTTCGTTTTCTACCACAGGAACATGCAACATGACAGTCACATCCCAGTTATGCTGAACGCCATTGACCATAAGGCCATCACCCACCAGACCAAGTTGGGTATTGGTGTAATCAACCAACTGAAGATCGCCGGTTTTTGTTAAAGTAGCAGTGTATTTCTGACCCAGCTTCCAAACCATAGTCACAGTATAAATACCGGTTACCGTATTAGAGATATTGGCTCCGCCGGGAATCAGATTATCCACAGCTTCACCGAAGTTTGTGTTGGCTTTCACACCAACCACACCGCCTCCGAGGTCAAGGACAGTATCTACCTCAACCTTCCAGCCGCCTGAATAGCGGAATTTCCAGTCGGCTTTGGTCATTTCAAGGCCTTCAACCTTAAAAGTCATAGTGTTCAGATCAAAACCCTCGGGCTCCAATTTGGAATCGGTTGACCATCCGCCCGGTGTGGCGGCTCCGATCATTCCCCAGTAAGCAACAGGAACAATAACAACTTTTGATAGTTCGGTGTCGATCACAACATGATAGAGGCCGTCGGCGGGAACGGTAAAGGGAGCTTTTGAGGCTGCGGAGTAAGAACCTCTCTGGAAAGCCACTTTGGGTTCGTCAGTTGTTCCCTGGGTTACTTCGGCAAAATCGGCGCCAGGTCCGTAAACGGTTTGCACTGAACCGGCCACCTTAACAATGTTAAAGCCTTCTGTTCCGGCTTTAACGGCAACATAAAGTTC
>JAFGME010000228.1 GCA_016927695.1 Bacteroidales bacterium | reverse complement strand
TGGCCTGTTATTCTGGTGGTGATAGGCATCCTGCTTTTATTGAGGAACTTTTCATTTACCAAAGACGGCGAATAATACATCAAAAAGAATAACAATGAAACAGAAACACGGAAATGTATTCTGGGGCATCCTTCTGATCATGGCCGGGGTTATGTTTGCCCTCAGGAATTTTGAGATCATAGATTTCACCTGGTACTCATTCCTGCGACTGTGGCCGCTTTTACTCGTGCTTTGGGGAATTTCAGTACTGCCGGTAAAACCGGGATATAAAGTGCTGTTCTCATCCCTGGCAGTATTATTTGCCGTAGCCATCATCATCCGGTATCCCGATTACCGTATGCGCCTTTTTGGTCAGGATTGGATTGAGTGGCGTTCCGATAAGGAAGATAAAAAGGATGAAACCTGGAAAGAACAGCACTTCACCGAAAGGTATGATTCCACATTCAAAACGGCTTACATCGGACTCGATGTTGCAGCCGGAACCTTTGTGCTGGAAAACGCAACAGACATGCTTTTTAAATTTGATCACGAGGGGAGGGCAGGAAGATACAACCTGGATATTGAGGAGATGGATGACACCAAAAGGATCATGCTTTCGCTTTCGGATACCAAGGGCAATATCAGACGGAAAAACACATCGGAACTTGCCCTGAACCCCAATCCTCTGTGGACCATCGCCCTGGATGCAGCAGCATCAGGTACGGAAATAGATTTGAGTGCATTTAAGGTCAGAAGCCTTGAGGTGGATGGCGCCGCTTCCGAAATCTCCATTAAATTAGGCATACTTCAGGAGGTAACCCATGTGACGATTGATGCTGCCGTGACTTCCCTGGATCTGATTCTTCCCGAAATGGCTTCCATTGAATTGAGAACCTCCACGGTATTATCGCTCCGGGATATTGAAGGATTCGAAAAAATAGAAAAAGGGTTATACCGCAGTCCCGGATTTTCCGATCAGGCATCCCACAGCATCATTATCGAACTGGATGCAGCAGTGTCAGGCGTGAATGTGGAATTGTACCGCTGATTATCACCTGAGCATTTTTCACTAACCCATTTAGTAGGGGTATAAACTCTGCGATACCTATCTGCATTACCCTGCATTATTGCTGAACAACATGCCTCATGAAAAACTATAGCCGGCAGGGATTTGCAGTAAGCGCTTATCGGTATTACCTTAATTATTCGCCTCTTTTATAAACAATAGCCACCACGGTCACATCGTCGCCACCCATGTTGATGGACAGGCCGTAAGGTTTTTCCGCTGATATATTGATCTGGGCATCCCCGGCTTTACCGGTAAGCTGTTCCCAGATTGTCACGGCCTGGTGAACGCCGGTTCCTCCTGTGGGATGGCCCCAGCCGATCAGACCTCCTGTAGTGTTTGTCGGGATCAGCCCGTTTCGGGCAGTGTTACCTGCAGCAATGAAATCGGCGCCGGTTCCGGGAGTTGCAAATCCAAGGGCCTCCATGGTAAGAACCGCAGCAATGCTGAAGCAGTCATGAATCTCCATGGTGCCTAATTGGTTTAACGTAATGCCGGCAGATTCAAGGGCCCGGTGGGCGGCTGTTTTTATCGTTGTCACTTCGGTCAGAAGGGGTGGATCCTGGGTCAGATTCCGTTCAGCCTGGCCAAAACTGATGATCTCCACGGCTTCACTTCCGGGGATGCCGCATCGTTTTAAGCCCTCTTCCGAAAGAACAGCAATGCCTGAAGCAGCATCGGAAACCTTGGAGCAATCCAGCACATTGAGGTGGTCTACAAAGGCATTCCCGTTCAGTTTCATGGAATGGTACAAACCTTCAAGATCTTCAACCGCATTGTGATATTCCTGTGCAGTCGGGCAGAGCCTGGCATTTTCTATGGCATTGGCAAACCATCTGCCCATCCCTTTTCTTGCCCTTTCGATGCCATATTTTTCGTAATATGCCCCGGCCCTGTCGCTGAATTGTCCGGGAAAGAAATATGCATGGCCTTTTTTTCTTTTGCCGTACCATCCTGCCCCTGCAAGCACATCGGCGCCGTAAATTGCTTTCATGGTATTTTGCACTTCAACACCTACACATAGGACAACATCGGCAGTTTCGGCCAGGACTGATTTAATGCCGGTTACCAATGCCAGGGCGCCGGAAGCGCATGCCCCTTCGGAGCGGGAACTCGGTTTCCATTGAAGTTTCTCGTCTATCATGGGAATGAAGCCGGCAAGATGCCCTTGTTTGTTGAAGCGGGCAGCCATAAAATTGCCGACTGAGCCTTCGTCCACATTATCAGCTCCGCCAATCTGCGAAAGCACTCCCTGACCGGCTTCTTTGAAGTAATGTTCCAGTCCCGGACGTTCTTTTTTCGGATTGAATTCTTTTCTGCCGGTGCCCAGGGATATTGTATTGTACCCTGCAGCCATATATGTTTTTCTTCTTAACTTTGTCATTGTTATACCTCCTTAACTTATATAATTATTAATCGGACCGTAAGCATGATAGAAACCTGTAAGCATTACCATGTTTACATCATCAGGGCTTTTGGCCACACCGCTGGCTACCAGGTATTCTCCAATTTCCTTTGACTTTTTCAGGTATTTTTTCGCCAGCGCTGCGCCATAGGCGTCTGAGTTTTTCAACTCATTGAAATAGGCTGTGAGCATTTCTTCTTTGCCTTTCCTGGTGAAATTCACTACTTTCCACGGCTTATGGGCTGCAGGCATTGGCCCGAGCTTAGCATCGCAACGGTCACTGAAAGTGGCGATATCGGTGTATGTGTTGTCTGAAGGGTTGATTACGGCAACCACTTTTCCCTTTTGATATCTGAATATCCCGTCTTTCTGGGACCCATCGCTGTTCTGACCACCCTTCACACCCATTTCCATCAGTTTGTCCAAAAGGTCGCTGTGCAGGTCTTCGGAAGGCTGGTATGGATGCATCACCTGCATGATAAACCTGACTACATCAATGCCAACATAATCGATGAGCTGGAAAATACCCATCGGCCTTATGAGATAATCCTGCGATATTTTATTGATTGTGTAAATGGCTTCACCCATGGTTATTTCAGGAACCAGGCTTTCAGCTTCGCTGATGCCATGCAAGGCATCCCTCATAAAATGACCGTTGCCGATGAAACCTGCAAAATCATTGGAGGGTACAACAATTTTTTTCAGGTTTTTGGCATAAGTGTTCGCAAATTCCACCATCTCCGGGCTGTTGTCCGGAATGGTTATGAGCTCAACCAGCCTTTGTACGGCAGGGGGGTTGTAAAAATGGAACCCGAGGATATTTCCTTCCAAACCGGCGCCCTTGTTGAGCTCGTTTATCGGAATCGAAGAGGTGTTCGTGAAAAACCAGGGGGACTTGCCTGATTTCTGGTAAATCTGGCTGAGAATTTTGTTTTTAATATCCCTGTTTTCAATAATGGCTTCAAAAATCAGCGTTGATTCATAGGCAGATTCAATGGTTGTGACCGGTCTGACGATGTTCATGACGTGGAAAATGTACTCATCCACAATTTCGCCGTTTTCGATCAGATCACTGCGGTCGGCAAAGACCTTCCGCAACCAGACCATTTTTTTTTCGGCTATTTTTCTGACCTGTGATCTCAGATAGCCCATCAGACCGGCAAGACCCTGAGGGGAAACATCAATGGCATTCAGGCAATAGGCCTTTCCCTTGTTCTCCGGTTTCAGGCTCAGATCAGCCATTTCAACAGCGGTGAGCAACAAAATGCCACTGCCCATTTTTCCGGCCGCCCCCAGTACGGATACATTCTGCAATCTTTCTTCGTAATTCATATTTTTCAGATTATTATTTATTAATGATTTACCAATTCGGTTTTCTTTTTTCAAGGAATGCCTTCATGCCTTCTTCACCCTCGCTGTCCGGGCCAAACAGGGTTCCAAAAGCCTCTGCCTCAAGCTTGCATCCTTCGCCAAAGTCTGATAACAAGCCCTTGCGGGTTACCTTTTTGGCTTTTTCAATGGCCTTCGGGCCTTTGGAAACAATAATCCCGGCAATTTTTAATGACTCCTCCATCAGGGTTTCGGGCTCAGTGACTTTTTGAACCAGACCCATTTGAAGGGCAGTGGCTGCGTCGATCATCTCAGCGGTGAGAAGCAGGTATAATGCATTGCCAAGACCTGTCAGACGCGGTAATCTTTGCGTTCCGGCATAACCCGGGATCAGGCCAAGATTCACTTCCGGTTGCCCGAACCTGGCTTTGTTGCTGGCAATCCTGAAATCGCAGCTCATCGCCAGCTCAAGTCCTCCGCCCAGCGCAAATCCATTGATGGCTGCAATGACCGGGAAACGCGACTTTTCTATCTTCCTGAAAACCTTCTGCCCCTTCTCTGAAAATGCCTGCCCTTCCGCAGGGCCCTTATTTACCATCTCCGCAATGTCAGCTCCTGCAACAAAGGCTTTGCCTTCGCCTGTTATAATGACGGCGCGGATGGTTTTGTCAGAGGCCAGTTGGTCCAGCATCTCGTCCATCTCATCAAAAAACCTTGAGTTTAATGCATTCAGCGATTGAGGCCTGTCTATTTTAATAACGGCTATGCCATCGCTGTGCTGTGCTTTTAATATTTCAAAATTCATATATATTATTTAAAGATTGT
>JAFGME010000227.1 GCA_016927695.1 Bacteroidales bacterium | reverse complement strand
CCAAATAGCGATAATATTGCCGAGAATAGTATTGCTAACTTCCAGTTTCTGGTATTTTTCAGACTATATTTCATACAATTCAAAAATACAGATTAAGTTTCAGTTTTACAGTGCGTGTGCAGGCAAAATTTCTCACCCAATTTTTTATTTTCATAGGTGTTCCCCGCCTAATCAGAAGGGCAAGCTGTGAGCTCTCCGCCAGCTGGCGGATCGGTTGCACTCTTTGGCAAAGCTTTGGTTAGGGCGGAGGTTCGTGGGGCTTTGCCAATGTCAGAAATATGGGTGGGATTTCTTCTTTTTTTTGACGGGGGAAGAAAAAAATAAAATAAATTTCCATCAAATTTGCACTGTACTGTCAAAAAGTTAAATCCTTACTTATTTAAATTTTATCACTAGTGTATCTGTCTGCTCGTCTGTCTTTTTTGCACTTGTGGCTGACGGCCCGCGGCTATGTTGCGTGCCGCCTTGTTTACATTCTGTTTTTTGATTTTCAATTCGTTCATGTTTACGTTTCATTTCACGGTAAAACAAGGCATTATGTTTTGTGATGACACATTTTCTCACTTTCAACCTTTTATGTACAATTGGAAACTGCTTTTGAACCACTTTAATATCCCAGTTCTTTTGAAGATAGTCAAGTATGGAGTCAACATCTTTTTCGGATAGTGGTGACCATATTATTGGTTTAGGCATGTGAATATTTCTTATGAATTTTTGACATTACTTGTTCATGTGGAACGCCTCTTCCTGAATCAATTTCTTCAATTGAATCTATAATGCCATTTTTTTGTTCTTCAGTCAGCCTTTCCCAGTCCCTTAAATCCTTGTGCCCATTTATATAATTGACTGATAATCCATAAAGCTCTTCTAATCGGTTCTTCTCCAAAGAATCTATTTTCCTAAAAATCTTAAGTTTTAAATCTGATACTGTCATAATTTGTCTTTTTTCAAAGATACAAAAAACTTCAAGGTCTTAGATAATTTCATTTACTCAAATTGCCTTGCGCATAATTAACCAATAAACAGTCCCCAAATGTTTTCAAACATTTAAAATGCGGGTTAATTTTTTCGGCTGAAATATACAAATTTTTTGCAATCAACAATCTATTATTGCCAGGTTACCGGTGAGCCGATCCGGGAAATGACTGATTGCAAAACATACTGAAGCTTTACAGGTTTGCGATAAGAACAATCAATGGTATTCCTGATTGCAGTAACATCCCGGATAAGCCTGTGACATTGCGCCCTCCTGTGCCGAAACCCCTGGTGGACATTGTGATAATTCTGTAAGTAAATATAATTCAAAGGACAAGTGGATGACACAGGGTGCACCAAAACGGAGGCTAATCATTTATTCTGCAATTTATCGTGCTGCCCATAATGCTTTTGCAGCATGAATGGCCAGGGCCGGCGATCAGATTTTCCTGAAAATGTTGACAGCCCTGTTTTTCACTATGCCAAACTTACTTACGATGGGATAGGTTATCAATGTATGCGATGCGAACATGCTTGCCAGTAAAACAGATGTCAGCATCGAAAACCCCAGGGATAAACCCGCCAGGGAACCCAATATCATGGGTAACAGAAAGCCATATATTCCCAGAAGGGCGCTTTTGCCGGCATTTTTCCGGAAATCATTCATGTCAGTTTCCAATCCGGCGAGGAATCCGCGCTTCAAATCTGTAAATATTCTGACGATCAGGATGGATGATATATTTCAGACAACCCCGGCACAGTTTACAGCCCGGCAACAAGCTGTTTCAGTTTTGTTTCGGCCATCTTAAGATTGTACCGGAAGTTGATCAGTCTTGTGCACGACTGAACGAAGCTTTCCTCTGCCTGCCGGACCTCAAGTGAGGTGGTCTGACCCAGTTTCAACCGCTGCAGGCTGATCTCAAGGTTTTCACGGGCAAGCTCGTTATTTTCTTTTTCAATCTGTAAAAGGCGTTGCTGGTTTTCAAAATCGGTAAAGGCATTCTGCAAATCCAGGTTCATTTTTATTTTAATATCCAGTAAGCCGTACTCAGCCGTCTCAAGTTCCAGCTTAGCCACAGCAATCTTCCTCCTGTTTTCACCCGAACCGTAAAGCGGTATTGAAATGTTCCCTCCCAACAGCGGCCCGAAGGAACGGCTTTGGAGCACAGAACCTTCAGAATTGCGCGAATAGGATAAATAATATCCTGCCCTGAATTGCACCACAGGAGAATAGAGTTTGTGGTTCTCCTTCAGGGACAGCCTTGCAATGTCGGTCAGCCGTAGCATTGAAAGGATGTTTGTGTTGGACGTATAAAGCCGCTGAAAAAGGGAGTCTTTATGAGGGGAATAACCCAGGGGGATGGAATCGCTTACTTCGAAACCGGAGCCGTCGTCCTGCCCCAACAGTTCACTCAGCGCTGATTTGGCGGTAGCAATGACAAACTGCTGGCGGATGACATTTTCCATCGTCACATTCAGGTCGATCTTTGACTGCAGGAAGTCGGTCTTTGCAAGCGTCCCCGCATCAAAACCTGTTTGGGTTATGATGACCCTTTCACGGTTGAAGTTAAGGGATTCATTGATGGATGCAAGCTGCTGATTCTGCCTCACCACGTCATAATAAGCTTCAACCACGCTGTAAAGCGTTTCCAGTACTTTGGCCTGAAACTGAATCGCTCCAAGCGCTTCTATTTCTTCAAGTTTGTTTTTCGTAACAAACATTCTTCCCCCATCGAACAACGTCCATGATAGCTCAGCTCCGGCGTTTACCGATGTGGTTGACAGCGATGGGTATGAGTTCTCCGTTCCTCCGGAAAGCTTCTGATGTAAATCATTCACTTCGTAGATTCCTGAGCCAGCCAGCGACACCTCCGGCAACATTCCGGCATTGCCGCGGGTATTGTTGACTGCTGCTATTTCCGCTTCATTGCGGGCGACCAGTATGCCGAAATTATTTTTCAGGGCAATGGCTGTCGCTTCTTCGATGGTAAGAATTTTTTGTGCAGCGGCAACAGAGAGCGCCATCCACATGACAATCATTAAAGCGATTTTCATAACATCCCGGTTTTATTCTTTTCTTCCTTTCATAATGATATAGATCACAGGGATTACAAACAGGGTGAGCAGCAGCGAGAAGAGCAATCCGCCCACAACCACTATTCCCAATGGCATACGGCTCTGGGCGCCGGCGCCTAATGCAAAGGCAATGGGGAGGGCTCCGACGATGGTTGCCAGCGACGTCATGAGTATCGGGCGGAACCGTGCCACTGCCGCTTCAAATGCGGCTACCCGTTTTGTCATACCGGCTTTCCTTTTCTGATTGGCAAATTCAACAATCAGAATGCCGTTTTTTGTGACAATCCCTATGAGAAGTATCATGCCTATCTGCGAAAAAATATTGATGGTATGCCCGAAAGCCCACAGCGAGAGCAGCGCTCCTGTGATGGCCATAGGCACTGTGATCATGATGATGAAGGGGTCGATAAAACTTTCGAACTGGGCGGCAAGGATAAGATAAACCAGCAGCAATGCCAGTATCAGGGCAAAAGAGATGTTGGAGCTGCTTTCGGCAAAATCCCTTGACGGGCCGGAGAGCGCCGTGTTGAAAGAGTTGTCTAACAGCTCGCCGGCAATTCTTTCCATCTCTTCGATCCCTTCGCCAAGCGTCCTTCCCGTGGCCGTATTGGCTGAGATTGTAGCCGATTTATATCGGTTATAGTGATACAATGTGGGTGGGCTGCTGTTTTCTTCAATGGTTACCAGGTTGTCCAGTTGAATCATGTTGCCGTTGCTGCTGCGTACATACAGCGAGGATATGTCGGCGGGGGCATTCCTGTTTTCTCGCACCACCTGGACGATCACATAATACTGCTTGTCATTCCGGAGGAAATACCCTGTCCTTCCCCCGCTGAAAGCGTAATTCAACGCATCGGAAATGTCTTTTTCATTTACTCCCAAGCTGGTGGCCTTAAGGCGGTTCACAGTGATGTTCAGTTCGGGCTTATTAAATTTCAGATCCACATCCACATTGGAGAACACGGGGCTGCTTTGCGCGGCATCAAGAAAACGGGGCAACACCTCTCTGAGTTTTTCGAAGTCAAGATTCTGAAGCACAAACTGAACCGGCAGGCCCCTTGAAAAGGAGGTAGTGATGGTAGGTTCCTGGCTTGCAATAACGCGTGCTTCCGGGATGGTTTTGTAGATCTTTGTGAGCCTGTCATACACCTCCTGTTGTGAAGCCTCACGTTCAGAGGGATCCCTCAGGAATGTAATGCAAAAACCGGTGTTCACCCCGGAGCCTAACCCGCTTCCGTAACGCGCAAGGACATACTTTGCTTCGGGAACACTGTCCATACTGATCTGTGCGACTTTATCAATGATATTTTTTGTAGCCATATATTCAGCGCCTTCGGGCGCCGTGAGGAAAGTGCGGACAAAGCTGTGATCCTCCAGGGGGGCAAGCTCTGATTTCAGTATACCTGAGAATCTGAGGATCAATGCAACACAAATGCCTAAAATTACGAACGACATCCATTTTCTTTGAATAAAGAAGGCCAGCGAGCGCCGGTAGGCTTTTTCCATGCCTGCAAAGAAAGGCTCAGTGGCTAGATAAAACCGGGAATGGTGTGCCGCCGACCCGCCCAACTTCACATTCAGCACAGGCGTCAGGGTGAGAGATACCAGGGCTGAGATCAGGACAGCGCTTGCCACCACCACGCCAAACTCGCGGAATAACCTGCCGGTGAATCCCTGAAGGAAGATCACAGGTATGAAAACGATGGCAAGGGAAACGGAGGTCGATACCACGGCAAACAATATTTCGCGGGTTCCTTCAAAAGCCGCCTTCCATTTGTCCATGCCTCGTTCTATCCGTTTGAAGATATTTTCAGTGACCACGATGCCGTCGTCAACCACAAGGCCTGTTGCCAGGACGATTCCCAGCAGAGTGAGCACATTGACCGAATAACCTGAGAGGTACATCACAAAAAATGTCCCTGTCAGCGAAACGGGAATATCAATCAGCGGCCGCAGGGCAATGACCCAGGTCCTGAAAAAGAGAAATATGATAAGCACCACCAGGCTTATAGCAATGATAAGGGTTTCAACCACATCGGTGACCGATTGCCGCACAAACACGGATTTATCCCGGCCAATGTTCAGCATCATACCGGGAGGCAGGTTTTCTTCGATGCGGCTCAGCCTTTTATAGAACTCATCTGCAATTTCGATGTTGTTTGCCCCGGGCAGGGGGATGACGGCCAGCACCACGCCCGTGGCGCCGTTGATGGTCGCTCCCGATTCTTCATTTTGAGGGCCGAGAACTGCCTCGCCGATATCCCTCATGCGGATCACCTGGTTGCCGGTTTGCCTGATGATCAGGTTGTTGAAGTCTTCTTCGGTCTCCAGCCTCCCGAAGGTTTTGACTATGAGCTCGGTGGAATTGCCGCGGATCTTGCCCCCCGGCATTTCCACATTTTCCCTGAACAGCGCTGTGTTTACGTCTGAAGCGGTGAGGTTACAGGCCGACATTTTCACGGGATCCAGCCACAGCCGCATGGCCGGTTTCTGCTGTCCGTATATAACCACTGAACTCACCCCCGGAATGGTTTGCAGTTTTTCCAGTAAAACATTTTCGGCATAATCGCTCAGCTCAAGTTCGTTCATGGTGACGCTTTCGGCGATCAGCATGATGATGGGATCGCTGTCGGCATCGGCTTTGGTGACTATCGGGGGGGCATCAATATCCTGCGGAAGATTTCTCCTGGCCTGCGAAACTTTGTCGCGGACATCGTTGGCGGCTTTTTCCAGGTCGGCGCCGAGGTCGAATTCGACCGTGATTGAGCTCGACCCTATCGCCGACCGCGAAGAGATGGATTTTACCCCTTCAATGCCGTTAATGCTTTTTTCAAGAGGTTCGGTGATCTGGGATTCAATGATCTCTGCATTGGCTCCCGTATAAGAGGTCTGTACTGTGATCACGGGAGGGTCAATGGCAGGATAAAGACGTACTCCTAAGAAATTCATTCCCACCAACCCCATCAGAAGGATGATAAGACTTAAGACTATGGAGCCCACAGGGCGCTTCAGGGCAATGTCGGAGATCATCATAGCGGGCCGGTCTTAACAGTGGAATAGGATAATTTTGCCCCTTCTCTCAGAAAGAGGATGCCTGTGGTGATGACGGTGTCACCCGGATTAATGCCTTCCGTTACTTCAATCAGGGATGCCTGGCGTATGCCGGTTTTTACGGGGGTGAAACGGGCTTTTCCGTTTCTTGCCACGATAACGCTTTTGCTTTGTTCACGGGGGATAATGGCTTCGGTGGGGATCATCAGGGCGGCTGTATCTTCATTCAGCCTCAGATTCACATTGGCAAAGGCGCCCGGGGTCAGAAGCCCGGAATGGCTGCCGACCACCGCCCTCACCCTGAGGTTACGCGTGGCAGCGTCAATTCCGCGCTCGGTGGCCACCACCGTGGCATCATGAGGCATGTCGTCATTGTACATGGTGAAAGTGACTTTCATTCCCGGTTTGATCACCGGGCTGTACTTTTCAGGAACGCTGAAATCGAGTTTCAGCCTGCTGTCGGTACGGATGGTGGCCAGCAGCGTGGACGGCGTGACCTGGGCCCCCACGCTTACATACCGCAAACCGATCACTCCGTCGAAGGGGGCAAGCACCTCCGTTTTACGGATACGCGCTTTTTCAACTTCTATGTCTGCCTCCAGCGATTTTATCTGAAGTACGGTCTGTTCATAATCGTTAAGGCTTATGCCATTCACTTTCAGCAGTTCCGACTGCCTTTGCAGTATCTGTTTCTGTATCTCCAGTTGGGCTTCCAGTTTGTGAAGGCCGGCTTGCAGGTCATCATCGAAAATTTTCACCAGCAAGGCGCCTTCTTTAACAAATTCACCTTCGGGCAGGTTGATTTTGACGATCCTGCCGGCCACTTCATTTTTCAGTTCCACCTCTTCGAAGGCCAGCAAAGAGCCTGAAACCGAAATCTCATCGATGAGGACAGAGGGTTGCACAACAAAGGCATCGACTTTAATCTGCGGCCGGCCGGGCGACTGTGCCCCCTGCGCATCTTCTCTCGGCTTATGAAATCCAAACACGAAAAAGAGGACCAGCAGCAGCCCTGCCGTTCCGCTGATCCAGAAATAAACCCTTTTCATCCTGCCCGTTGTATTTTTCATTGTATGTCCGGAATATCACCGGATAAAACTAATGATAATTGCCGGTTGTAATACAAAATTAAGGATGTAATTCAAATATTTTTTGATATCGGCAGGAAAATCAGTTTTTTAGATGGAGCTGCATTTGATTTTTTATTGACCGGAAATTCCCGGGCCTTTCCATACAACCCGGGAGGATTACAGGAATTTGTTCAGCGCCGGGGAAAGCTTCACATTTTTTTATACTTTTGCACGGTTTTTCAGAAGAATGACAGCCTGTTATAAAAAGCCGGCAGAAAGGCAACAATAGAAGAGAACAGCAGATGAAAAAGAAATATAAGGAATACAAAAGTCTTGATCTTACACAAACAGGCCTTGAGATAGAGGAATACTGGAAGAACCACCGTACCTTCGAAAAGAGCCTTGAAATCCGCAAAGGACATAAACCCTTTGTCTTTTATGAAGGGCCGCCTTCGGCAAACGGAAAGCCCGGAATACATCATGTAATGGCCAGGGCCATCAAGGATATATTCTGCAGGTACAAAACCATGAAAGGTTATCTTGTGGAAAGGAAGGCCGGATGGGACACTCATGGCTTACCCGTGGAGATCAGTGTGGAGTCATCCCTTGGAATAACCAAAGAGGATATCGGGAAAAAAATATCTGTTGAGGAGTTCAACAAACAGTGCCGCAGGGAGGTGATGAAATATAAAGACCAATGGGATGACCTTACTTTGAGGATGGGCTACTGGGTCGACCTTTCCGATCCATATATTACCTTCGACAACAAATACATAGAGTCGGTATGGTGGCTTTTGAAACAATTATATGATAAAGGGCTCCTTTACAAGGGCTATACCATTCAACCTTACAGCCCGGCCGCAGGAACAGGATTGAGTTCACACGAGCTTAACCTCCCCGGATGCTATAAAGACGTTAAAGACAACACCGTTGTCGCTCAGTTTAAAGTGATCAGGAACAACCAATCGGATTTCCTTTTCAAAGATGCCCTGGGTGAAGTTTTCTTCCTGGCGTGGACTACCACCCCCTGGACCCTTCCTTCAAACACGGCCCTTGCAGTAGGAGAAAAAATCGACTACCTGAGCGTTAAAACCTTCAACCCTTACACCGGCCTGCCCATCACGGTTATCCTGGGCAGGGACCTGCTCTACAACTATTTCAGCAAGGACAACAGCGACATTCCCCTTGGCGATTATGAACCTGGCATGAAGAAAATACCTTTTGAGGTGGCCGGTGAATTCAGGGGTTCCGAACTGAAAGAGATACGGTATGAACAGCTTTTGCCGTTTTTGCAACCGGAGGAAGGCGACGCTTTCATGGTGGTGACCGGCGACTTTGTGACCACGGAGGATGGCACCGGGATCGTTCACATCGCCCCGAGTTTTGGCGCCGACGACTTTAAGGTGGCCAGGGAAAACGGCCTCGGCTCACTCACCATGGTGAACAGGCAGGGTAAGTTCATCGAAAGCATGGGTGAATTCGCAGGCAGGTTTGTCAAACCGGAATACGATCCTTCGTTCAAAGAAAACGGCGATAATATAGTTCCGGTTGACATTGACATCATCGTCAAACTGAAAAAAGAGAACAAGGCATTTAAAACCGAGAAATATGTCCACTCTTACCCGCATTGCTGGAGGACCGACAAGCCCATTTTATATTATCCGCTTGACTCCTGGTTCATCAGGACGACGGCTTTCAGGGAAAGGCTGATGGAACTCAATGAAACCATCAACTGGAAGCCGAGATCCACAGGAACAGGCCGCTTCGGCAACTGGCTCGAAAACCTGGTTGACTGGAATCTCTCCCGCTCAAGGTACTGGGGCACACCGCTTCCCGTGTGGTCGGATAAAAGCGGTGAAGAAAGGATATGCATAGGATCGGTGGAACAGTTGAAGGAAGAAGTCGAAAAATCGGTGAAAGCGGGTTTCATGAATGAAAATCCGCTGAAGAATTATGTTGCAGGATCCATGACAGGTGAGAATTACAGCAGTTTTGACCTGCACAAGCCGTATGTGGATGAAATAGTGCTGGTGTCGTCCAAAGGGGAGAAGATGTTCAGGGAATCCGATCTCATCGACGTATGGTTCGATTCCGGCGCCATGCCTTACGCCCAGTTTCACTACCCCTTCGAAAAGAAAGACTCCCTGAAGGAATTCTTCCCGGCGGATTTCATCGCCGAAGGCGTCGATCAGACAAGGGGCTGGTTCTTCACACTGCACGCCATTGCAACAATGGTGTTCGATTCCGTTTCGTACAGGACCTGCCTGTCGAACGGGCTGGTGCTGGATGCCCATGGCAACAAAATGTCGAAAAGGCTGGGCAATGCAGTTGATCCTTTTGAAACCATCATCAAATACGGGCCCGACCCGACCCGATGGTACATGATCACCAACTCTCAGCCATGGGACAATCTGAAGTTCGACCTGAACGGAGTGGATGAGGTAAGAAGAAAATTCTTCGGAACGCTGTTCAACACGTATAGTTTTTTTGCCCTTTATGCAAACATTGACGGGTTCACCTATGCGGAGGAGTCCGTCCCCATTGAAAAAAGACCCGAACCTGACCGCTGGATCATCTCCGAACTGAACTCACTCATCAGCGAAACGGACGCCTGTTATTCTGACTATGAACCCACCAAAGCAGGCAGAGCCATTGCCGGTTTTGTGGATCAGCATCTGAGCAACTGGTATGTCAGACTGAGCAGAAGGAGGTTCTGGAAAGGAGAATACAGCGATGACAAGATAAGCGCATATCAGACCCTTTATACCTGCCTCGAAATCATAGCAAGGTTATCGGCCCCCATAGCCCCCTTCTTCATGGAGAGGCTTTTTACCGACCTGAATGGCGTGACCGGTAAACTACCGATGGATTCGGTCCACCTTAACGACTTTCCGGTGGCTGATCCGGCACTCATCGATAAAGATCTTGAAGAGCGGATGGAACTGGCGCAAAAAATATCATCCATGGTTCTGTCACTCAGGAAAAAAACCAATATCCGGGTCAGGCAGCCGTTGAACAAGATCATGATCCCTGCCCCGGACGGAGTTTTTGCCGAAAAAATCAGATCCGTGTCCAGGCTCATCCTTTCCGAAGTGAATGTGAAGGAACTCGAACTTCTGAACGACGAAAGCATACTGGTGAAGCGCGTTAAACCCAATTTTAAGACATTGGGCCCGAAGTACGGGAAACTGATGAAAGGCATTGCCGGAGAGGTGGCTTCTTTTGATAAAAATAAAATCTCGGAACTTGAAACCACAGGGTTCACATCTGTCCTGCTGGAGGGAAAGGAGATAGAGATACTGATATCGGATGTCGAGATCTTTACCGAAGACATCCCCGGCTGGCTGGTCAGCACGTCCGGAACCCTAACTGTGGCCCTTGACATTACACTTACTCCAAAGCTGATTGACGAAGGGATCACAAGAGAACTTATCAACCGTATTCAAAACCTGAGGAAAGAGAAAGGTTTTGAAGTCACCGACCACATTGGGATTGCCATTCAAAAAAACCCTTTTCTGGAATCGGCGGTACAAAATAATTATTCATATATTTGCTCGGAAACTCTGGCAAAGAAACTGGAATTCGTGAATTTCGGGGAAGCCGCAGATGGCAATGCCGTGGAGTTGACCGAAGATATAAACATAATGGTCTCCATCAGAAAAATTAATTCGGATAACAAATAATATTGAAGAAATGGAAAAAGCAGATAGCAACGAGGATCAGGTAAAAAACAGGTACAGTGATGAAGAACTTGATGAATTCAGGCAGATTATCCTGACTAAGCTCGAAAAGGCCAGGGAAGACCTCCAGGTGCTTACGGAAGCATATACACAAAGCGAAGAACACGGCATAAACGATACATCGCCTACTTTCAAACTCCTCGAAGAGGGGCACCAGGTTTTGTCGAAAGAAGAAAACAGCAGGCTTGCGGCAAGGCAGCAAAAATTCATCAATTCACTTGAAAATGCACTTATCAGAATAGAAAACAAGACCTATGGGATTTGCAGAGCCACAGGCAAACTGATTTCAAAGGAAAGACTCAAAATAGTTCCTCATGCCACCCTGAGCATTGATGCAAAACTCAAACAGGCAATAAGAAAATAATCCTCTCATCCCGGAAAATCTTCTTCTGATTTGAAAAAAGCGCTGTTCACCATCCTTTTTGTTTTGATCGCAGACCAGGTACTCAAAGTCTGGATCAAAACCAACATGACATTGGGTCAGGAAATCCATGTTTTCGGTAACTGGTTTCTTTTACATTTCACTGAAAACGAAGGAATGGCCTTTGGCATGAGTTTCGGAGGCGACTCAGGCAAGCTGATGCTCAGCATTTTCCGCATCATTGCCATTATCGCCATTACATGGTACCTCTATAAAGTCACCATGAGGAAAGAAAACAGCCTGCTCATCGTCAGCCTTTCGCTTATACTTGCAGGGGCAATAGGCAACATCATCGACAGCGCTTTTTACGGCATGATATTCAGCCCCAGCCGGTTTCATGAGGTGGCCACACTGCTCCCGCCGGAAGGAGGGTATAGCAGCTTTTTGCATGGCAAAGTGGTGGATATGCTCTATTTTCCGGTAATCAGGGGGCATTATCCGGAATGGTTTCCCCTTTTCGGATCGCAGGACTTTATTTTTTTCCGACCGGTATTTAACATTGCCGATTCATCGATAACAACAGGGGTGTTTATGCTCATCCTTTTCCAGAAAAAAATCTTCAAAAAGCATTCATAGTATGGACTAAAAACCATTATTTCATTATTTTTGCCGAATTCAAATTTTTTATCCTTTCATTATAATGAAAAATAAAAGCGAAGGAAAGATATCACAGATTATTGGCGCAGTGGTGGATGTTACCTTTGAAGACGAAAAGTACCTGCCAAAAATTTACGATGCCCTTGAAGTGAAAAGGGAAGACGGCTCAGTGCTCGTTCTTGAATGCCAGCAGGATATTGGTGAAAGCACCGTCAGGACAATCGCCATGGATTCAACCGACGGGCTTTGGCGGGGAATGCCGGTCACCATAACCGGGTCGCCCATTTCCATGCCCGTAGGTGAATACATCAGGGGAAGGCTTTTCAATGTTATTGGCGATCCCATTGACGGACTGGGGCCGGTAAGCCGTGAAAAAACATATCCTATCCACAGGGATCCTCCCAAATTTGAAAACCTTACCACACAAAAAGAGGTGTTACATACAGGCATTAAAGTAATAGACCTGATTGAGCCCTATGCCAAAGGAGGAAAGATCGGACTGTTCGGCGGCGCCGGCGTGGGAAAGACGGTCATCATCATGGAACTCATCAACAACATTGCGAAACGATATTCCGGGCTTTCAGTTTTTGCCGGTGTGGGAGAAAGAACACGCGAGGGCAACGACCTGCTCCGCGAAATGATCGAATCGGGAGTGATCCGGTATGGCGAAGAATTTATCAAAGACATGAAAAACGGAGGCTGGGATCTGTCAAAAGTTGACCGTGCACAACTAATCCAGTCACAGGCCACCCTCTCCTTCGGACAGATGAACGAACCCCCCGGAGCCCGGGCCAGGGTTGCCCTGTCAGGACTGACCCTTGCAGAGTATTTCAGGGATGGTGATGAAAAATCAGGCGGCCGCGACATATTGTTCTTTATGGACAACATTTTCCGTTTCACACAGGCCGGCTCTGAGGTTTCCGCACTGTTGGGCCGTATGCCTTCCGCCGTGGGTT
>JAFGME010000034.1 GCA_016927695.1 Bacteroidales bacterium | reverse complement strand
TTCAATGGGCTTATGAAATCTATTTTGCCGCCGCAGGTACTGCCGAACTATATGCCGGTGCAGCTACTGCGGTTGCCACTTTTAATTATCCCAAGGATCAGTGGTTTTTCATTGAAAACAACATTGATCTCGATGCCGACTGGACCAAATTGTACGTTGATGGAAACCTGATCCACGAGTGGCAGTTCAGTGTTCTTGCCAACGGAGGCACAGGAGAGAAGCAACTGGGCGGCATGGACCTTTTTGCCGGCGCACCTACTGGTCAAACCCCCAGGTTCTATATGGACGATCTGACTTTCAGCGGCGGCGGCGGCATTGGTAATCCCATTATCGCTGTTACGCCTCCTTCATTAAATGAAACATTGCAGGGCGGTGCGACTTCAACACAGACACTGGCTATTCAGAACCAGGGTGAACAGGATCTTACTTATAATATCCTTATCACCTACCAGGGAGGGCCCACGCTGGCAAATGTAACAGGAGCCGCTTCTAAAAAAGATGTCGTCCTCAACATCGCTTCCGTGTCACCATCTCCTACAAACGGTGGCAGCCCCCCGCTATCCGATGACGTGATACTTCATTATGACGGAGATAACTTTTCAGCCATAGGCCTTACGGGCGGCGGTGAAATGAAGTGTGCAGCCATGTTCCCGGCCGCAATGGTGAACCCATATATAGGGATGGATCTTACCTCGATGGAAGTATATATCAATGATGCTCCGAATTCAACCAAAATGCTGGTTTATAATTACGGGCTTCCCAACCTTCCCGGGCCCGGCGCATTACTGTATGAACAGACATGGAGTTTCACACCGGAAGCATGGAATACTGTAAATATGACATTCCCTGTGATGGTTGAAGGCGGCGACCTCTGGGTGGGATATCTTGTGGACCATGCTGCGAGCACCTTCCCTGCAGGTACAGATGGCGGACCTGCCAACCCCAACGGCGACTGGATATCAACCGGTCCAGGCTGGTCGCATCTCTCCGGTAACCCGGCCCTTGATTATAACTGGAATATCCGGGCCCACCTAACCGGAAATCCCCTCACACAATGGCTGAGCGTCAGTCCGGTTACCGGCACAGTGGCTGTCGGCGGATCGCAAAACATTGATGTAACTTTCAATGCAGCCGGTCTTGCCTCAGGCACATACCATGCTACTATAGTAGTACAAAACAACGATCCAAACAATTCATCGGTTGCCATTCCGGTTACCTTAATCGTAGATGCAGGGTATCAGGTAGCGCTGAAAGTGTTCATGGAAGGACCATTCGAAACAACCCAGATGAATTCATATCTGGCTGCCTTACCCGAGTTTCCATTATCACAGCCATACAATGTTTCTCCCTGGTTCTATACAGGTTCTGAAAACATTGCCAGCGTTCCCAACCCCGATATTGTTGACTGGGTACTCGTTGAACTGCGTGACGCCGCTTCAGCTTCCGCTGCCACAGGCGCAACGATGATTGAGCAGCAGGCAGGTTTTGTTTTAAAGAATGGCTCCGTGGTTTCGGTTGACGGTTTCACCCCGATGTCATTTACCGTTGAACCGGTGCAAAGTCTTTTTGCTATCATCCAACACAGAAATCACCTCGATATTATGTCAGCAAACCCCCTGACACCTTCCGGTAACTCATATTCGTATGACTATACCACAGGAGTTGGCCAGGTCTTTGGAGGCGCCCTTGGTCATAAACAACTTGCCGCAGGAATCTGGGGAATGATTGGCGGCGACGGATTGCCGGACGGGCAGGTAGGTAACAGCGACAAAGTGGATATATGGGTTCCGCAATCCGGAAACTCAGGGTATTATTTTGGGGACTTCTCTCTGGACGGCCAGGTGAATAATCTTGATAAGGTGGAAGTATGGATGCCGAACGGCGGATCCGGATCCCAGGTGCCCGATATGATCTACCAGAGTCAGGTGCCCGAATAAAGTAATGTTAAAAGATAAGCAATCCCGGGTGATCGCCCGGGATTTTTTTTGTCCATACTTTGAAGTGATAAAGTGTTATATTTGCTTGTTTAAAATGATTGGATATGACTGTAAACAGATGCTATTCTTTATTCATTCTTATTTTAGTTTTCTTTATTCCCGGGTGGTTGGTTTCACAGGAATTCAACGGCGGCATACTGGCCGGAATGTGTGGCTCTGAAATTTCGGGCGACAGGCTTGAGGGTCCGAACAAAGCAGGAATATATGCAGGTGGATTTGTAAATATCTACATCACTGAGAAATCTTCCTTCCAGATGGAACTCGATTACATCCAAAAGGGGAGCAGGGATAATCCCGATTCATTAAGTTATGAATCTTATCTGCTGCGCCTCAATTATATTGAATTGCCCGTTCATTACAAATATGATTTCAGGGAGAGATGGACATTGGAGACGGGTCTGTCTTATGGAGTGCTTATTAGTAAATATGAGGAGGTCAATACAATTGAACAGGTGAACGCTTACCCTGAGTTCAAAAATGGTGACCTAAGTTTCAATATAGGAATGTTTTATTCATTGACCGACAGGCTCAGGCTGAATATAAGATATTCCAATTCAATACGTGCTGTCAGGCCCCATTCGGGGGGGCAAACCTATAAGTGGAACCAGGGGCAGTATAATGAAGTGCTCAGTTTTACCCTGCATTTTGATCTCTGATCCCAGGCAGGTCAATCTCTGATCTGCACCTTGATCAGTCCGCGAAAATCACCCGCATTGTATCCTCTTGCCATGTCGCCCGGATAAAGGGAATCAAGAATGTGCAGCACCTCCTGATCCATCTGTGTGTTGGGTCCATGGCAGGAAAGGCATAAACCGTTGGTGTAAATGGGTTTATAATAATTGAAGTATGACCCGTCTTTGCCGGTAATTTTCTGAATGAAGTTGTCAGGCCTGTCGTTTTGGCGTGCGAAAAGCTCATCAAAATACTCCAGGGCAAGCAACTCAACCGAATCCGGGGCATTGGCAGGGTTCCTGTATTTGCGGGTCACCCTTTTCAGATCAGTTACCGAATACTCCCTTTGAGCGACAGTAATCGTAATGGGAATGGCTTTTCTTTCGCAAATCTTTATGGCTTGTCTGAAATTTCCTCCGGCAAGCGCAGCCTGAAGTTCTTTCTGCAACGTCAGCATCAGATCTTTTGCAACGGTTTCGCCCACCGGGTGGATTCTCTCTATTTCCACCATTGAGGGCTCACTGATGCGGATATCAGGGTTTGTGTTGCAGGAGATCAGGAAAATGAAGAATAAAGAGATGAAAAGGCCTGATTTACACATCATGGTACGATAGCGTTTTAGATGTTCATGGAAAGACGAATAAAATCATGATATTCAGCGGAATCATCCCCAAAAATCTCCATGGTTTCGCCAATAATTTTATAGGTGCTTTTTTCCCCTGCTTTTTTTGAGAAAAGGATGGTAAACTCCCTTTCGTTTTCATCGATCATAATGATCTTTGAAAGGTTTTTATGGACAGGGGATGTGAGTGATGTATGACAAACCGGACAAAAGAACTCCACCGTTTCCCCTGCACTGAAGTTAAATGCCGGATTGGCCTGTGCAGTGTAGTTTCCCAATTCAGGATGAAGGGCAATGAGGCCGCTTTTTCCGTTCTGGCTTTGAACAGAAAAAATCAGGCAATCTTCAAGATTGATATATGCATTACAGTGAGGACACTTATAATTTATATTCATACCTGATGGATTTTAAAGGTATAAATCTACAACAAAGAATCCATTTAAAAAAGAAAAATATAAAAAATGTGTTTATTACCGGAACTGCTGATCACACTAATTTTACCTGTTCAACTATTTCGAGTCCTCTTTGTATGGCCTTTTCATTGTCAGGGATAAGGTGATGGTATCGTTCAGGCAAGGACTTTTTCAGGCCCAGGATCACATTTTTCAGTTCAACAATAGGTTTTA
>JAFGME010000226.1 GCA_016927695.1 Bacteroidales bacterium | reverse complement strand
CGGCGAAAAGGCTGTGGGAACGGGCAGATGGAGAAACACCGAAAAGGGGATCAAATTAGAGCGCTTTGCAGTGATGCCGGAATATCGCGGACGTGGTATCGGAACCTTTCTGCTTAAAGAACTTTTACAGGAGATCAAACCCTTCCGGAAAAGGATTTATCTTCACTCGCAGCTCACGGCTGTTGCATACTATAAGAGGGCCGGATTTGAAACCAGGGGAGAAATATTCACCGAGGCAGGGATAGAACATTATCTGATGGAATATGCCGGAAGCTGATGCTTTTACTCATTGATGGGGAGCATGATTCTGCCCTGCTCATCATAACAGGCCACTTCCCTGAAGCCTATGTCACTGAGCAGGGTGTATGCCTCTTTAACAAAGCCGTTTAATTCCCCGGGGGCATGGGCGTCGGAGCTTACCGTTACCGGAATTTTCAGGTGCAGGGCCTGTTCAAGAATTTCCGCAGACGGATAAAAAGTGTCGCACCTGTTTTTGTACAGGCCCCGTGTATTCACTTCGATCACAGAGCCTGCGGCTGAAACGGCCTGTAGTGTTTCCCACACCAGATCGCGGTACCAGGGCTCATGCTCCCCGAAAAACCTTGCTTTGTTGTGCATTTTGATCTTGTCGAAGTGGGCTATGATGCCGGGTTTTTGGGTGAGGACCATCTCTTTGACCTGTGCAAAATAACATCTCACCGCTTTTCTGATGTCGCCGTTGAAAATTTCTTTTAATCCCTGGTCGTACTTTTCCTGCTTTGGCCCGTCGATAAACCACAGGTCCCTGTTCTGAGGGCTTTTGACAAGATGTACACCTCCGATGGTATAATGCATCCTGCCCGGCAGGGCATACCGGTTGAAATCGTCCGATATGCCGGGGATATAGTCAAACTCCATGGAAGTAAGCACCCTGATTTTTCCTTTATATTTATCATGCAATGCTTTCAGGCTTGAAAGGTATTCGGCGAACCTTTCATTTCTGAGCGAAAAAGCATTCTGAAAAGGCAGAGGGGAGTGGCTGGAAAAGCCCAATGTGTGAAAGCCTGCCCTGAGCGCTTCGGCGATATACTCTTCGGGGCGGGCTGTACCATCGCAAAAATCGGTATGGGTATGGAGGTTAAAATGGTTCATGGAGTTCAGATTTCCTTATCCGGATCAACCCGGGTAACTTTATACACTTTGTCGCCCCTTCTGAGTACGGCAGCGGCAGGCAGCGAGCAGACCTGTCCTTTGGAGGCGAAGTTTACGGGTTTCATTTCCACACGTATCTCATCCACCTCTTTTTCATAAACGCCGGTGGTTTCCCCTGTCACCATGATCTGATCCCCGGTATTGAGGTCGCCGGCCTCCAATGTCAGTTCGGCCACGCCCACGCGGTTGAAATAATTGGTGATCTTTCCCAGGTAAGTTTTCCTTCGGGTGGCGCGGGAGCCGTAGCTCTCCGACCATTCGCCCGGTTTTCTGCCCAGGTAGTAACCGTCCCAGAAGCCGCGGTTGTAAACGGTTTTCAGTTCTTCGTCCCAGGCGGCTATTTTTTCTTCGGTGAAACCGCCACTGAAGTATGCATTGACGGCTTCTTTATACACTTTGGTCACAGTCCTTACGTAGTCTGCCGGCCTGCCCCTCCCTTCGATTTTCAGCACTTTCACCCCGGCTTTCAGAATCTTGTCTAAAAACCCAACGGTTTTAAGGTCTTTGGGCGACATGATGTACTCGTTGTCGATGTCGAGCTCAAAGTCCCCGTCTTTGTCAATCACCCTATATCCTCTGCGGCAGAGCTGGAAACATTCGCCCCTGTTGGCCGAGTGGTTGTAGTTGTCGAGGCTGAGGTAGCATTTGCCGGAGATGGCCATGCACAGCGCCCCGTGAACAAAAATTTCGATCCTGACCAGGCGACCTGAAGGGCCGGTGATCTGCCGCTCTTCTATGGCACGGGTGATGGCTGCCACCTGTGTGAGGCTGAGTTCGCGGGCCGTCACCATTACATCGGCAAACTGCGACCAGTACTGTACCGCTTCAAGGTTGGTGATGTTGGTCTGGGTGGACATGTGCACCTCCATTCCAACGCTGCGGGCATACCGTATCACTGAGAGATCGGAGGCGATGACGGCATCGATGCCGTTTTCCATGGAAGCATCCACAATACCCCGCATTTCATCCAACTCTTCATCATAGATCACTGTGTTAAGGGTGAGGTACGACTTCACCTTCTCCCTGCGACATATTGCCGTGATTTCACGAAGGTCGTCGAGGGTGAAATTCCGGCTCGACCTGGCCCTCATGTTCAGGCGGCCTGTCCCGAAATATACTGACCCCGCCCCGCCCTGTATGGCCGCACGGAGCGATTCGAACGAACCCACCGGCGACATAATTTCTATATCTTTCACTGAAGACGCCATAATGATGATGCTGCAAAATTACATTTTTTATGACGGTTGATGCAGCCTTCCCATTTTCTGTTACTTTTGCACTGTATGCGCTAAATTTGTTGAACAACCCAATAAAAATTCAAAATTATGTTATTGACAACGACACCCTCCATTGAAGGGAAAAAAGTGACCTCTTATCTGGGCGTGGTGACGGGTGAAGCCATCATTGGCGCCAACCTTTTCAAGGACATCTTCGCGAGTATCACTGATATCGTCGGGGGCCGCTCATCGGCATACGAGAAAGTGCTGCGCGAAGCAAAGGAAAGCGCCCTTCAGGAACTGGCCGATAACGCCCTGAAACTGGGGGCCAATGCGGTGGTCGGAATCGACCTTGATTATGAAACCATCGGCCACAGCGGCAGTATGCTCATGGTGAGCGCCAACGGCACAGCCGTGAAAATAAGCTGAGTACAGGGCCCTGTTTTTTACCGCCGGTGGCAGGGGGAATTTAATGCCGTTGCTGCATGGGTTTGCAAATGCAAATGGCTTTTTGCTGCGGCATAACTGACTTTGATCAGCTTTTTCTTCGCAAAATTGATAGAGATCAGTAAAGCAAGCCACGAATGCACCAATGGAAGACGAATGATGATAAAACAATTAAATTCCTATGGGTCTGCGGACTATAATCCTTTTCACTTCGATTATTTGTTATCTGGTATTTGTACTTCCCTTTTCTGCCCCCCTCCCGGCCTGCCTTGTCTAAAAACATCGTGAACTTTGTGTAATACATTGTGAACTTTGTGGTTAGCCGGGCAATTGTCCTGACCACAGAGAACCACATAGTTTTAATGCATAAATCATAGAAAATGTTGTTATCTGCGGAACACTGCGTCCCGAAGCCTCGGGACTGCGGGATATCTTTTTTCGCTGATTCACACAGTCCCGAAGCTTCGGGACGCGAAGTCCCGCAGATTCTTTTTTGTTAGCTGTTTAAGCAATAACCTATTCCTGCCCTTGCTCAATTCAATTTCGTAGCAATATACCTGCCTGTTTCAGGCCCCCGGGCACGATAAATTTGCAATTTTCCCTCTTCACTTTTCACTTCGATTATTTGTTGTTTGGTATTTGTACTTCCCTTTTTCTATCTCCCTCTCTATTAAGAAAAAATAAAACGACTTACCCATCAATTTCAAGTACAGGTCATATTGGGGGAGCATAGTTTGCAATACCCGCTGTTCTAATTCCTGATAAATTTTACCGTTTCAATGGTTTTGCCCGAATGAAAATACCGGAGGTAATACAATCCTTTCTGGTAACGGGTAACATCTATTTGTATGGTTTCTGGATTATCTGGAATTTTTATCTCCTCCACCTTCACTCCATGGGAATTGTAGACCATTACCCCCCTTTCATCCCCCCTAAAGGGGTGATTGATGTAGGTAATCCAGACTTTTTCCCTGCAGGGGTTCGGCCAAACCTTTATACCTTGCCTGGTGTTTACCGGTAACTCCTCACTGATCACTGTAGTTATGCACCCGGGCGTATCGCAGCCCATGCTGTCCACTTTTACGATCCACATTTTGCTGTCACCCATATCGGGCCTGGCGCTTCCTATGGCTATGTAACCGTTGTCTGAAGTAGGGTAAGCATCATAGAAGAAATTCATGGAGTATTGATAATTGAAATAATTATACTCCCGCTCCCATAAGCTATCTCCGTCCTGCGAAAACTTACATAAAACACCTTCATAAACCCATTCGGTAACTGTATCATTGTAAGCCCAACCTGAAACAACAAAACTACCATCCATGGTAGGCCTTATATTCTTCAGATAAATATTTCTTTTCTTCTGACCTATTAATTTATCCCAAATGACAGCACCACCATTATCGATTTTAATTAATCTTATCCTGCCTGTTCTTGAAGTTGGAGAAACGACCCACTCCCCATACACCGTAGCCACAAGGTAATTCCCGTCATCCGTCATGGCCAATAGCGCCATATCGTCATCCACGTTCGGGTTGCCGTAGTATTTTACCCACTCCTGGTTGCCCAGGCTGTCGGTTTTGATCACCATGGCGTTTAGAGAATGATCTATTGCCTGAATATCTTTCATTCCACCAACCAAATAACCACCATCCAGTGTTTCAATAACATCAGTTCCATATTCTGAAGCATTTGAGTTAATACCGTAGATTTTGTGCCATTCTTCCAGGCCCATATTGTCTGTTTTTATCATCAAAGCATCCAAAAAGCTCCCTGTACCCGGATACGCCTGGCCAACAATAATATATCCTCCATCACTTGTTTGTTTTACCTTAATAGTCATTGTTATTTCATGCTCTGTTGAATAATTTCTTTGCCAGATTGTCTCCAAACTTGTATTTAATTTTACCAGAGTTCCATAAACACTGTCCGGCCCCATGACATGGCAGGAAAAAGCAAGGTTTCCATCGTTTGTTTGGATAAGGGTACCCCCAACACTGCCGGCAAAATAATCGTGTCCATTTTCTCCAAACAGGTTCCATTCTGTTATGTTTCCTGTCTGGTCCATTTTAAAGACTCCGAGTTTGTAGTAATAATCCGGGGCTTCCCAGGTGCCAAAAATCCCGTAATACATGTTTCCCACCTGCAGAATCCCCCTGCCAGATGCATAAGTGTTCACCGGATTATATATATTATTAAAATAAACAGGTTCCTGTGCCGGGGTTTTGAGTAAAATAAGCAATAATGGTATTATGACAGCGAACTTTTGCATACGTATCTACAAATTTACGAAAGGTGACCGGATTTTGCTGTTCCGGCCACCTTATTGTTTGCTAATTTATTTTGCTGAACTTTTTACTTTCAAGCGTTTTACCATTTAATTCAACTTTAAGATAGTAAATGCCCTTTTGAAGGTCTTCAACAGGCAATGCATAATGCTGTTGTTCAGCCGGAATTTCTGTAACCCTGACAGGTTTTCCCTGGATATCAAACACCCTGACTGTTGCACCATCCACATTCCCTGTTAACAGTTCAATGATGATATAATCCTTTGCAGGGTTGGGGTAGATTTTGATATATTCAGGTGTAAAGGTTGCCGGGTCCGGAAGATCAAAGACAATATTGCCTGATTTTGGCCCTGTTTCCGGCAATAAAACCGGTTCGGTATATTCATGTCCGTTTGTCTCAATCAGAATATTCCTTGCATAGGAACCTGCAATATTTTGGGTATTATCCGCAAGTTGTTCCAGGATTGATCCCTGAACCTCCGATAAACTGTCCGGGCCATAACCGGCCTGGTATAGCTCCTGGTAAATGAGGATCAACTGGCAATGATCATCGTATGCCTCCTGCCTGTAGCTATCGAATGGGTACATTACAGGCAGGTTACCCAGAAGTGTCATGGCAGCCGGCCAGTTTTCCCTCTTAACATATTCAAATACCAGTTCATATTTTTCCTGCAAACCTTGTTCGTTTTCAAGCAGGTAAATCAATGTATCCTGTACAAAGGGATCTATTGTATCGTTCCTGTACAACTGTTTCAGATATTTTAATGCATTGGAGCGCTGTTGCCTGTAATATGAGAGTTTCGCTTCAAGTTTTTCTTTGGTAGCAACCAAATATTTTCCCAATAGTATCTCGGCAACCATCTCCGGGGTCATGGGATCGGACTTTTCATCTACTTTATCCATCACATCGGTCGATTTTGCCGCTTGCGGGTTTGCAACCAGTATATCTTTGATCAAAACATTCGGCAAGACGCTTTCTTTTTCAATGGCAGCCATCAGAACAGAATCACTCAGGTACGGTGATTTACCCATCAGGCTCATATACAGGTCGTAGGCATCGGGTGGCATACTCTGTAAAACCTGCTGTTCTAATTCCTGATGAATTTTACTGTCTCAATGGTTTTGTCTGAATGAAAATACCGGAGGTAATACAATCCTTTCCGGTAACGTGTAACATCTATTTGTATGGTTTCTGTATTTTCAGGAATATTTATCTCCTCCACTTTCACTCCATGGGAATTGTAGACCAACACCCCCCTTTCGTCCCCCCTAAAGTGGTGATTGATGTGGGTAACCCATGCCTTGTCCCTGCATGGGTTCGGCCAAACCCTTATACCTTTTGCCCTGTTCACTGCTAACTCTTCACTGATCACTGTAGTAATGCATCCTGGGGTATCGCAGCCCATGCTGTCCACTTTAACGATCCACATTTTGTTGTCACCCATATCGGGACGGGCGCTTCCTATGGCTATGTAACCGTTGTCCGAGGCAGGAAAAACATCATAGAATAAATTATCATCATAAGTATAATTAAAATAATAATAATCCCTCATCCAGATACTATCCCCATTTTTGTCAAATTTGTATATCCAGCCATTTATTACAAATTCACTTATTGTATCCGAATAGTAAAACCCAGCAGCAATAAAATTACCATCATTGGTCTCACGTATATTTCTAATCATACAATGATACATTTTTGGACCTATCTTTTTATCCCAAATCTTATTTCCAGCACTGTCAATCTTAACCAAATACAATCTCCCTGTTCTGGTATCAGGGCTAACTACCCACTCCCCATACACCGTGGCTACGAGGTAATTCCCGTCATCTGTCATGGCAAGCAAAGCCATATCGTCATCCACGTTCGGGTTGCCGTAGTATTT
>JAFGME010000225.1 GCA_016927695.1 Bacteroidales bacterium | reverse complement strand
CCATTGCAGGGCCCCCATATTTTATCGGCCAGAAGCTGCAATTCTTTTTTCCTGGATATATGGTCCTGCATGCCCGGGACATCCTTTGGTTTTGGGCCGATCACTGTAGCCCCGGCAGAAATGAGTTCCTCAAGTTTTTGCAGCACTTCTAATTGCATTTCTTCCCGGTCGGGAAGGATAAGGATCCTGTAATTCATTCCATCCGGGAGAACTATTTTTCCTTCCTGAACTGACATTCGGTTCAGAATCACGTCAGTGTTAACAACATCATAATCATATCCCTGGCCCAGCCCCTCCAGCAATGGTTTTTCGGGTACGTTCGCAAATTTCGGCCAGAAGTTAGGTGCTTCATCGCCGTAGTAATATGCTGCATCCGCAACAAATAATCCCTGTTGGAGCATGTAGCAGCAGCGTGCCAGGTAGTCCATGAACGGTCTGGCTTTTGACCACCATACAACCCTTGGGTTCATATCCACGCCTGCATGATAGCTTCGGCCCGGATAGCCAAACTCATCGGGAGAATTGGAAAAGCCATGGTAGGTTATATGGTTAAGGCCTTCGCAAAATGCCCTGTCGACATATTGTTTGCGAACGAATGGACTATCCATCCATCTCCACCAGGTAGTCCATGATTCGGCATTAACGAGAGGTTTGCCGTAGATATGTGATGCGCTGGCAATTTCTTTTATCAGGAAGATATTATTCCTGTTTCTAATCCAGAACTCACCGCGAGGGATATCCACATTTCCCAGTGCTTTAAGAGCATCAACCGGACAGCTGTTCCATATCGGCGGACCCGGACCTCCGGCCTCACCAGCCAGTTGGAGCCCGTATTCCGCACATATTTCGCTGCCTGTTGTGTAATGGCTGAATATCAGCAGGTCGCTGACGGTTTTGTTATAATCATACTCAAAACGTTTGCTGATGTCTTCATCGGTGATTACCCAGCCTGAAAGCACGGGGAGCCACAGGACAGGGTCGTAATTATGCTGATTTTTAAACCATTCGCCGAATTTTGTTGTCCATTGGATACCTTCATGTAGCTCCATGCTGTCAACATCAAGGGTTTTTAAGGGAACATCGGGGTCACCACCCTTTTTTATCCCAAGTTTCTCAAGTATATATGTGAAATGGAAACGTGTTGCTTCCGGGTCCAGGAAATCAATGAACGGCCCTTTGGAGTTCGGACTGGCTGCGATCAGCTGCTGGCCGTTATTGGTACACACATATCTCATTACCTGCCATTTGCCTGCGGCGGGGGGTGCCCAATTGAGATTTTCACCGGTGAATTTATCTGTAATATCTATTACCTGTGAGATATCTGTGATGATTTTATCTCCGGAATAAGGCCAGGCTAAAACAGCTGCGTCAATATACCACAGCGGCTTTCCATCCTCTCCTTTCGGACACCCATCGGGCACTTCCGGAAATGGCAGTTTTATCTTGCCGGGGCTGCTGACAACCACATTGGAATAATAGAGGTTCTTGCTTGCCAGTGCGGGAGGTATCCAGGGCCCGCCGGCGTTCCATCCGCTTGAAGTTATCAGGCCGAGTTCGAGGCCAAGGCGTTTGGCCTCTTTCAGGGCGTGATGCATAGCGGCTACTGATTCTTCGCCCATGAATGGAGGCCCGGCCGGGACAAATCCTCCCGGGTTTCTCATTGCCTCAGTATCCCACATCTGCAGTCCGCCAAGTCCCTTGTCTTTCGCCTCTTCAAGATCAAAAGTCAAACTCTTCAGGTTAACATCGCCATTCAACCA
The DNA here is from genome assembly GCA_016927695.1 of Bacteroidales bacterium. Classification (GTDB taxonomy): domain Bacteria; phylum Bacteroidota; class Bacteroidia; order Bacteroidales; family JAFGHD01; genus JAFGHD01. The sequence goes on along the minus strand of JAFGME010000225.1, from coordinate 1,547 downwards.
GTTCCAGTAAGCTTTCGGGCGTGCTTTATTGCCAGGATCCTTAAACTGCATTACCATATCAGAATCAACATTATCAGCTGTACTGCAGGCGAAAAGGCCCATTACCATAAATAAACCGACAAACTTTTTCACCATCATTACCCCCTTTATCCCCCTGAAACCAGGGGGAAATAATTTATTATTTTACTGGTATTTTCCGTGTTTTTTACACAATTCGATAAACTTTAGTACCCTTTCAGGCGACACATCATTTTGGATAATGTGTGCCGGTGAGATCATGTAACCGCCTCCTTTACCCAATATGGATATTTTTTTTACAATGTCCCTTTCCAGCTCTTCGTCTGTGCCATTGGGCAGCAGATCCTGCTGATCGATAGCCCCCCAGAAAGCGAATTTGTCGCCAAAATTATTCTTCATATCCTCAGGGAGATGGCCGGGAACACCGGGCTGAACCGGATTAAATACTTGAAAACCAATTTCGTGAATATCATTAAGAAGCATTGATACTGCGCCATCACAATGAAGGATGGGGATTATGTCAGGTTTGGCTTCTTTAAAACGCTGAATCATTTTTGTATAAATAGGCTTAAGCTGGCTGCGGAATGTTTCAGGCGACATGATAAGTGACTGCTGGGTACCAAAATCGTCTCCGAACCAGATCGCATCAACACCCTTTTCGATAAGCCGCAGGCCTATTTGCGTTTGAAATTCTGCACAGGCTTCAAAAAGCGGAACAACATACTCCGATTCCATCATCATGTCGATGAGCATTTTCTCCATTCCAACCAATTGGTGTGCAAGTGAAAAGACTGTGACTTCAATATCGCCGATCACCAGGTATTCATCACGGTACTTTTTTACCAGTTGTTCTGCATCCCTGAAACGGCCGGGAGCGTCAATCTCCGGAAACTTGTAGTTGTCAACATCGGATTTTGTCTGGGCGGCGGCCAGGGGATAATCAACAACTTCAACATAGATATCGCCCTGCCGCATTTTCATTCCATATTCATTCAACCAATGGCCTTTTTCATCAGGCTGAACTTTGAAATCATCTGAAACAGATGCGCCGGTTACCACCACATCGCTTCCCATGACCAGGCGCAATTCATTGGCGCTTATGCGATATGTTACATCTTCATAAAGATTTTCAGTATAGTGAACCGGTATACCCATTTCTTTTCCGAAATGGTCAGATAACTGCCTGCAGAGCTCAAACTGAACAGGCACCCTGTCGGGTTTTCCCGGCAGGATCTTAAAGGCTTTAAGGACACGTTCTCTTGAATTCATATTATTGTCATTTTAGTCAAGATGAAATACTTCTTCCAGGTTAGAAACAACAGGTGAATTGTCGGTATTCACATCCATAATATCCGACATGTAATCCCACCACTTTTTTACAATCCCGGTCTGGGCCAGATTACCGGCAGTATTGTTGTCGGTCAATTTCTGAACGGCAAACAGAATATTCGTTTCCCGGTCAAGAAAGATTGAATAGTCAGACACTCCCGCTTTTTTCAATTCCAAGGCCAACTCAGGCCATATTTCAT
>JAFGME010000033.1 GCA_016927695.1 Bacteroidales bacterium | reverse complement strand
TGCAGCATAAACCTTGCGTCGTTGTCGCCGCTCTTGTATGTGAAACTGTATGACGCTTCATTCAGATCGGTGATCTGTCCGGTTACCAGGTCGCGCAGGTACAGGTACTCTATGTCCTTCACTTCTGCAGCGCTGATGACGTACCCGCCGTCAACACCTGCCCTGAACGACATCGGAATTGCCTTTGCCTCAGGACGTACATCTATCGACAGGTTGTCGCCCGATACGGTGTATATCTGTGGCAACAGGTTGTTGTACTCAAGCCCAAACAGCTTGTAGGCATCGTACTGACCGTCGAAGCCCGCTGTGGCGCTCTCGTCAAAACGAATGTAAGTCCTGTCAAAATATCCGTTCCCTGCAGCCATGATTTCAACCATATTGCCCGCTTCGCTCTTGTAGTAACCGGATCCGTTCATGTGCGTCCTGACGTTGTTGTCAAAACCAAGCATACCGGCGCCTGTTGCGCTGACAAAGAAGCCCTGTACCGGCGGTACATAACGGCTGCCTCCGCCCATGCCTCCATTGTAGGATACATAGTTGCCGCTGGCAGCATCCAGGTAATAAACGGCTCCGTTCATGCTGGCCGGTTTGGTCACCAGATCCCAGTCAATGGATGATGGGTAGGGATTGCCAAGAAGGTTCCAGCCGAATGGATTATTTGCCGTATATCCAAAGCCGATATTGCCTGTGTTAAGACTACCGGTGTAATAGGCCGTATTGTCGCCTGTGGCCCAGAATCCGTATCCCTGCATCGGTACCAGAGGTACATCCACCGGGATGATATCCGTCCAGGCCATGGTGGTTTCATCGTAATTCTGCAGGTACTGTCCCAGGTATATGCCCGACAACCCGTCTGCTATAGGTGATGAGGTCAGGTGCCATGCTGCTCCGCCGCCACCGCCGCCAAGCGGTATGTTCCAAGTGGCTGCAATTTCTGCCGCATCAAGCGCTCTGTTATACAACCGGAATTCATCCAGCAGGGTGTTTAGAGGAATAGAGGTGCTGGAAGAATATCCTCCTACCTTAAAAGGTCCTGTACCAACCAGGTTGATGCCTGTAGCTGCAACCGTATTCTGAAGGCTGCCGTTCACATAAACACGGATTGCCGTACCATCGTATGCCCAATGAACAACTGATGGTCCGGGGCCAACCCCTGTTGCCAGTGCATCCGGAACACCGGTGCCTCTGAGCAGCAGATTATTTGCGCCGGCAACGCCACCGGTAAAACACCTGAAGGAGGAAGCGGTGTTATCGCCAAAAAAGTATCTTGTACTTGTCGTGTTTTCCATGTCATCTACCCACAACGAAATGGTCCATGGGCCGGTTCCCAGATTCGTAGCCCAGCCGGTATTTACATAATTAGAGGTGGATGTCAGCCCGTTTCCGATAAGGGCGGTTCCGAACTCTCCTGTTGATCCGACCGTTTGTCCAAGTATCGGGGCGGGACTTGTCCCTACAGGAGAAGAGGCTTCATTTAAAACCTGAGCGCCCGGCACGTCAAATTTGTAATATATTAGTTCAGGAAGATTGGACACTGTTTGGGCAGCATAATATCTTTCAACAGTGGCCGTTCCTCCCACAGTCAGTAATGCATTGTCGAGAAGGGTGGCAGTACCTGCTGCGTTGGATTCGATGTAGATATTGTTGCACTCGCCCGCTGTAGTCAAGGTGGGATAATTGGCAACTCCTGAAGGAATGGTTACATCAGTTGTGATGCACGGAATTGCGACCACATCCCAGTTGCCTGCAACATTCCAGTCTTCGCTGATGGCCCCGGTCCATACTGCAACCGGCGGGCACGGGGCACAAGTCAACGCCTGGGTTAAAAGATCGTTTTCATACACTCCTTCATATCCCGGAGGAATACCATACTTGGTCGCTGCCGGATGGGTGGCATCCACATAATACTGCCCTCCGTCCATGATGCCCACTCCGCCATCCTGGGGAACAAAATCTATCCCTGCAAGCTGGCCCTGATCGGCAATGATGATCTGGAACCTGGCATATCCTCCCCAAACGGGAAGCATGGGGACTTCATTCATGAATGTCGGGTTGGCCACCACAAAAGTGGCTTCCGAAAGCAGTGCGTAGCGGCTCGGGTTGTTGTCGATATTACCGTACATGGCATACAGCGGGGTTCCGCTGAGGTCGCCAAGGAGTAAACCCAGACGTTCGTATGTGATTTTCCCGTTGGCAACAATATTATTGCCAAAAGCCAGGGTGTTGTAGTCAAAGTACAACTGCATGTCGCTGTGGAATGTGCCGGCTACATCGCAGGATACTTCCACGTCGAACTGAAGCACGCAGTCGGGTCCGTCCTGGAATACCGTTTCATTGGCAAAACGCCAGTGAAGCACGGGTTCTGCCACAGGAGCGGTTTCATAATACATTTCAATTCTGCCTATAAAGGTGCCGGCGGCTATCCCCCAGATATCATGCATCTGCTGGGTTGTCAATGGGAATTGCATGCCGCTTCTGTGCAAGGTTACGGGCAATCCATCTATTGTAGTGCTGTATGGGGCGGCTCCATAGGATGTGGTGGTAGCGCGGCATCCGTATATCCCGATGTAATCGCCGGTACTTACCGGGATATTGCAGGGGATAATTCCCGAACCCGCAACACCTGCCCAATATCCAAGAGAAACAAAATCATTGGTGGTTGATGAATACTCCGGCGGGGGACCGGAATTAAACCTGACAATTTCGATGGTTTGATCCGCCGTGGAGAAATCATCGGGAACGCGAAGCCCTGTCACGGTAAAATTTGTCGGAGCCTGAAAATAGTAACCTCTGACATTTCCGCTGTAACTACTACTTGCCGGAGGAATGGCCATCATGGCTTTTGAACCGTCAGGAACCACGGTTTCAACATTGGTGTGCTGAACGACAGGTTGAACAGTATTTGGAATATCGTCCGAGATTTCCAAATCGCTTGGGCAAACCGTGCTTTGCGCAAAAATTCCTGCTGTGATCAGAAAAAATGCTGATGTCAGCAATAGAGTAAGTAATTTTTTCATAATTATACAAATTTAGTAATTGATTGATTTTTTCAATTTGGTGCAAACATACATTAATTATTACTGAAATCCAATTTTTTTTGAAAAAATTTTTTATTTTTTTTTTGCCTGTAATCCCATGCTAAAAGAAGATATTAACCAAAAAAAAAAGTTGTAATTTCACAGCCAAAAAAAATATGCCGCTCAATGAATTTCAAAAGGCTGTTTTGCAGGGGATACCGGAAGAACTGCCACCCCGGCCGGCCTACGATCCGAACATCAGTCATGCACCCCGCAGAAAAAAAATACTGACCCGTGACGAGCAAAAACTTGCATTACAAAATGCCCTCAGGTATTTCAGGCCTGAGTGGCATGATGTGCTGGCAAAGGAGTTCTTAAATGAACTTGACGCCTATGGCAGAATTTATATGTACAGGTTCAGGCCTTCGTATAAAATAACCGCCGGGAAATTAAGCGATTATCCTCACAGGTCCGTTCAGGCTGCAGCCATAATGCTCATGATCCGCAACAACCTGGATTACGCCGTTGCACAACATCCTCATGAGCTGATAACTTACGGCGGAAACGGGGCTGTGTTCCAGAACTGGGCGCAATATCTTCTGACCATGAAATATCTGGCCCGGATGAACGATGAACAAACCCTGGTACTCTACTCCGGCCATCCGCTTGGTTTGTTCCCTTCGCACAGGGAGGCCCCCCGGGTGGTCGTTACCAATGGCATGGTCATACCCAACTATTCAAGCCGGGATCACTGGGAAAAATTCAACGCGCTGGGTGTTTCCCAGTACGGTCAGATGACAGCAGGCTCGTTTATGTATATCGGCCCCCAGGGCATTGTTCACGGAACCACCCTCACCGTTTTAAATGCAGGAAGACTGAAAAGCGGACAATCCTCCGGCCCCGAAGGGATGCTTTTCGTGACTTCCGGTCTTGGCGGCATGAGCGGCGCCCAGCCCAAAGCGGGAAATATTGCAGGAGTGGTTAGCATCACTGCCGAAATCAATCCCAGGGCTGCCTATAAGCGGTTTGAACAAAAATGGGTGGAGGGGATCACCGACAATGCCGACCAGGCCATAGATGTGGCATTGGAATGGCAGGAGAAAAAAATACCCCGGTCCATCGCCTATCTGGGTAACATTGTTGACCTCTGGGAACGCCTTGCTGAAAGAAACATCAAGGTTGATCTGGGTTCTGACCAAACCTCATTGCATAATCCCTGGGCAGGGGGATATTATCCGGCCGGGCTCGGCTTTGAAGAAGCCAACTCAATGATGGCAGAAAACCCTGAAAAATTTAAACTGCTTGTTAAAGAATCCTTATGCCGGCATGTAAAAGCGATCAACAAACTCGCTGCCGGCGGCATGTATTTCTTTGATTACGGAAATGCTTTCCTACTTGAATCGGGACGGGCAGGGGCAGACATTTTTCTTGAAAATGGTGATTTTAAATATCCTTCGTATGTGCAGGATATCATGGGACCCATGTGTTTCGACTATGGCTTCGGGCCTTTCAGATGGGTTTGCACTTCATCCGACCCCAAAGACCTGAGCCTGACCGACCAGATTGCGATGGAGGCACTCGAAAGTATTGCCGCCGGAGCCCCGGACGAAATTGCACAACAAATGAGGGACAATATCAAATGGATCAGGGAAGCCGGGCAAAACAACCTGGTGGTCGGTTCACAGGCAAGAATACTTTATGCCGACTGTGAAGGGAGGACAAATATCGCCCTTGCATTCAACAGGGCCATCCGGGATGGAAAAATTACCGGCCCTGTCGTTCTGGGCCGCGACCACCATGATGTTTCAGGCACAGACTCCCCGTTCAGGGAAACCTCCAACATCTGCGACGGTTCGAAATTCACCGCCGATATGGCTGTTCAAAATGTGATCGGCGATGCATTCAGGGGGGCTACCTGGGTTTCGTTGCACAACGGTGGAGGGGTAGGCTGGGGAGAGGTGATCAATGGCGGATTTGGTATGGTGATCGATGGTTCGGAAGAATCCGACAGACGCATCAAAATGATGCTCCACTGGGATGTCAACAACGGCATCGCCAGAAGAAGCTGGGCAAGGAACAAAGGAGCCATGTTTGCCATTGAAAGGGCAATGAAAACCGAACCCTTGCTACACGTAACCCTGCCGAACATAACCGATGACAGGCTTCTCGACCGGCTGATCCCATAACATCAGAATTCCCCCTTTGGTAAGAACTGAAAAACAGACAATATGAATTATATCATCATCGCCCTGGCGCCGGTTCTTATCATTCTTTTTTATGTATACATCAGAGACAAATACAACAGGGAACCTTTGGGGTTGCTTATAAAGACTCTGTTTGTGGGGGGGTTGGCAGTCATTCCGGTTGTTTATATGGAAAGTTACCTCGGAAAGAGCTTCGACACCGGTTCATATCTCCTCGCCGCCGCCTGGAACGGGTTTGTGGTGGCTGCCTTTACAGAAGAATCATTCAAATTCATCGCACTTTATATTCTGATCTGGAACAATAGGAATTTCGATGAAAAATTTGACGGGATAGTATATGCCGTCTTTGTTTCATTGGGATTTGCGGCCGTTGAAAATATTTTTTATGTTTTTGAATACGGACACTCCGCCGGTTTCAGCAGAGCGCTGACCGCTGTGCCTGCACATGCTGTTTTCGGCGTAGTAATGGGCTACTATTTCGCCAGGGCAAAGTTTGAAAAAAGCAACAGCGCCCTGAATTTTCTCAAAGCGCTTTTTGTCCCGGTGTTTTTGCACGGGCTGTATGATTTCATACTGATGACGGAACACAACCTCCTCCTTATTGCTTTCATCCCCTTTCTCATATACCTGTGGCGCACCGGTTTCAGGAGAATGAGAGAGCTGAAAGCCTGACCCATCAGTTCAGTCACATTGGCCATAAAAATTTTGCAAAAGAATCCTCAGATTCATAAAACTATATAATTTTGAAAAAAAATATTCTATGAACCTTATTGAAAAAATTATTGCCAATCACTCCAAATATTCTTCCGTCAAACCGGGCGACATCGTGGATATTGAACTGGATGTAAGGGCTGCGCGCGATTTCGGCGGCGCCAACGTGGTAAAAAACCTGGTTGACAACGGCCTCTCTGTGGATGATCCGGCAAAGACCTTTTTCACTTTCGACTGCAACCCGACAGGATCGGACCAGAAATATGCAGTAAATCAGCATATTTGCAGGATGTATGCCAGGGAAAACGGTATCCGGGTGTATGATATCGACAATGGAATAGGAACGCACACACTGATGCATGAAGGGCTTGCCTATCCGGGCTCCACAGCCGTAACCACCGATTCGCATGCCAACATTTTAGGGGCTGTTTGCTCCTTCGGGCAGGGTATGGGGGATAAAGACATTGCTGCAGCATGGGCAAAGGGAAAGGTATGGTTTAAGGTGCCGAAATCGGTAAAAATAAACCTGAACGGAAAACGGCCGCCCTCAATCTCAGCAAAAGACATTGTCCTGAATCTCCTTTACCGTTTCGGGGCAAACTCCCTGTTGGGATATTCTATTGAAATTTATGGTGAAGAAGTGGAAAAATTCACACTGGACGAGAGGATCACTATAGCTTCCATGGCCACAGAGATGGGCGCCATCATCATTCTCTTCGAACCCGGCCGCGAAATATTGGAGTACAGTTCATCCCGGTCAGGAAGGCAAATTAAACCCATTAAGGCAGATGCGGACGCTCAGTATGAAAAAGTATTTGATCTCGATTTTTCAGAATTTGTAAACCGTGTTTCACGGCCGGGTAAACCGCATGACACCATACCTGTAGAAGAAGTGAAGAGAATCAAGATCGACTCGGGATTTATCGGCAGTTGCACCAATGGACGGATCGAAGACATGAGGGAAGCAGCGCGGGTGCTGGAAGGCAAAAAGGTTGCCCCTGGCGTGGTGCTGAAAATTGTCCCGGCCACAAGCGAGGTATGGGATCAATGCCTGCAGGAAGGAATTATCCTGACATTCAAAAAAGCGGGGGCATTGATCTCAAATCCCGGTTGTGCTGGCTGTGCTGCCGGGCAGGTAGGTCAAAACGGACCCGGAGAGATCACCATAAGCACAGGCAACCGCAACTTCCCCGGCAAGCAGGGAAAAGGGGAGGTTTATCTCGCATCCCCTTCTGTGGTGGCTGCTTCCGCTGTTGCTGGGTATATTACCACTCCGGATGACATTCCCGTTTCCCCGGCCCTGTTTACTGCAAGCAGAAAAGCAGAAAAAAGATCCGCCCGGAAAGAAAAAGAAGAGCCTGCAGGCGACAGACCCACAGTTATCGAAGGCAGGGCATGGGACATCAGGGAAGACAATATTGACACTGACATGATCTTTCATAACCGCTATCTTACCATCACTGATATTGAGGAAATGGGCAAATATACCTTCGACAATCTGAAAGGGTATGAAGATTTCGCCAAAAAAGCCAGGCCGGGAGATATTGTAGTGGTCAGGAAAAATTTCGGGAGCGGAAGTTCCAGGCAACAGGCAGTGGATTGCTTCAAATCGTTGGGAGTGCAGGCTGTTATTGCCGAATCCTTTGGGGCCATTTACGAAAGAAATGCCATCAATGCCGCCTTCCCCATCCTGAACTGCTCCGTACCGGATGATCTCTCCCTGGAGAACGGGGATATCATCAATGTGAATTTTGAAACCGGAGAAATCACCAATATCACTAAAAACAAAACAGTTACAGGCGAAAAATTCTCAGAGGTGCAACTCGAAATATACCGGAATGGCGGGTTGTTCTGATCAGCGCTGTAAATAACATTGTAGATATCTTCTTTCCCTCAATCATTCAGGGCATACTATTTCTTTCTAATTTTATTCGGATTTATAATTCATGGCACAAAGAAATCTGTCAGAACGGAAATATGTTGTATTTATCCTGATGTTATCAGTGGGGTTGATCTACCTGGTGAGACTCTTTTACATTCAGGTTCTTGATGATGCATATATGTTGTCGGCTGAAAATAATGTGCTGCGTGAAATTACCCTTTACCCGAACCGCGGACTTATTTTTGACAGAAACGGCAAGCTACTGGTTTACGATGAAGCGGCTTACGATGTGATGTTGATCCCCGGGCGTATGGAAAGTACTGACACCGTCTCCTTTTGCAGTTTGTTCGGTATCTCTGACACCCTCTTCCGTGATCGGCTAAAAAAGGCAAAACAATATTCCTGGTACAAACCCTCCGTTTTCGTTTCCCAGATCAGCAAAACGGAATATGGCTTCATTCAGGATCAGCTGCATAAATTTCCGGGATTTTTTGTCCAGTCGCGTTCGCTCAGGATATACCCGTTTCCTGTTGCAGCCCACACCCTGGGTTATATAGGTGAAGTAAATGACCAGGAAATAAAGAATGATCCTTATTACAAAATGGGTGATTATATCGGGAAAAGCGGATTGGAAAAAGCCTACGAACCTTTACTGCGGGGAAAGAAAGGCAAAAGAATTGTCATGGTTGATGTTCATAACAGGGAGCAGGGCTCATACCGCAACGGAAAGTACGATTCCCTGCCGGAAGAGGGCGCCCGCCTTCATCTCTCCATCGATTATGAGCTTCAGGCCTATGCAGAAAAACTCATGGAAAACAAAACAGGCAGCATCGTGGCTATAGATCCGGCCACGGGCGGCATCCTCGCCCTGGTTACCAGTCCCACTTATGATCCTAACCTGTTAGTGGGCAGGGTAAGAGGCAAAAACTTCGCCAGGCTCTCGGAGGATTCCCTCAAACCATTGCTGAACAGGGCCGTACTCGGAACCTATCCCCCCGGTTCAACCTTTAAACTGGCCAATGCCCTGATCGGAATGCAGGAACAAAGACTGTTCACGGGCACTGCCTATTCCTGCAACGGCCCTGCCAGCAGTCCCATACGTTGTTCACACAATCACTATTCTCCACTGCAGTTAAAAGAGGCCATCGAACAATCATGTAATCCCTATTTCTGGGAGGTGTTCAGGTCTGTTATTAACAATCCGGCCTATCCCTCAGTGAAAGCTTCGTATGACAAATGGCGCGAATATATGCTCGGATTCGGATTTGGCAGGAAATTCAACACAGACATTCCATTTGAGGTTTCAGGAAACATACCCACCTCAGAATACTTTGACAAGATGTACGGGCAGAAAAGATGGAATACCCTGACCATCCGGTCGCTTTCCATCGGACAGGGGGAAATCCTGCTTACTCCTCTGCAGTTGGCCAATCAGGCCGCCATCATTGCCAACAGGGGATTCTATTATCCGCCGCACATCGTAAATTTTTATGAAGTTCATAATAAGACAACCCGGATAAATTATGAAAGGGTGATCACCCCTGTCCTTCCTGCACATTTTGACGTAGTGAAAGAAGCCATGCTTGAAGTCTTTGAAGGAGAGCACGGCACAGCCCGGTGGGCCAGGCTGGAAGGTGTTCATATATGCGGAAAAACCGGTACAGTGCAGAACCCACATGGTAAAGACCATTCCTTGTTTATCGCTTTTGCACCGATTGAGAATCCTGCGATAGCCATGTCGGTGGTCGTTGAGAACTCAGGGTTTGGATCCACCTGGGCTGCCCCCATTGCATCGCTGCTCGTCGAAAAATACCTGAACGATACCATTTCGAGACCACAGGTTGAACAAAGGATATTAGAGGGCAACCTGAATAAGTGATTATGAGGACAAGGAAAAACATATTTGAAAGCATTGACAGACTGACCGTTGCACTGTATTTCTTCCTGGTTATCACCGGATGGGTGAGTATTTATGCCTCTGCATACACCGGCGAAGCGGGCTCTATTATGGATACAACCCGGAATTATGGCAAACAAATGATATGGATTGCAAGCTCAATATTCCTTATTTTATGTATCCTTCTCATTGATCTTAAATTCTATACCACTTTTTCCTATTTAATTTATTTTCTGGTGCTTATGAGCCTGATGGCCGTAATTTTCACCGGCAGGGAGATTGCCGGCTCAAGGTCGTGGTTCCAGATAGGCGGTTTCTCACTTCAGCCTTCGGAATTTGCCAAATTCGCCACCTGCCTTGCACTGGCGAAATATCTGAGCAACATCAGCCTTAATGTCAGAAAGTTGTACCCCAGGGTGATTGCTGCGGGTATTATCGCCCTTCCTTCCGGATTGATCTTCCTGCAGCACGATACAGGCTCAGCCATTGTATTCTTAGCCCTTATCCTGGTGCTTTTCCGTGAGGGGCTTTCAGGAAAACTCCTTGTTATAGGAGGCTTTACAGGACTTTTCTTCGTTCTGACTCTTATCTTTGGGAAATTCACCATCCTGGGCGCCCTGGGGGCTTTGGGCGCCATATATTTGTATCTGCATCAAAAAAAAATAAAAACTCACTGGTTCCGGTATGCAGTCATATTTCTGGTCGCCTCATCATATATTTTTTCAGTGGATTATGCCTTTGAACATTTTCTTGAACCTCATCAAAAGAAAAGGATCAACGTTCTTATCGGTAAGGAAACCGACCTCAGGGGAGCAGGTTACAACGTTCATCAGTCAAAAATTGCCATTGGATCGGGAGGCTTTGCAGGTAAGGGTTTTCTGAAGGGCACCCAAACAAAATTCAACTTTGTGCCGGAGCAAAGCACCGATTTTATTTTTTGCACTGTAGGCGAAGAATGGGGCTTCCTTGGAAGCTTCCTCCTGATCGTTTGTTTTGTGGGCCTCACCATACGGCTGGTGATCATGGCTGAAAGGCAAAGATCAAAATTTGCCATGCTTTATGGATATGGCGTTGCAGCGATCATCTTTTTTCACTTTGCCGTAAATATCGGAATGACCATCGGGCTGCTTCCTGTAGTGGGTATACCCCTTCCGTTCCTTTCATACGGAGGATCGTCACTTTGGGGATTTACCATCCTTCTGTTCATATTCGTTAAGATGGATTCAGCCAGGCTTGAACTTCTATAAAATTCCTCCCGCCAGAGATGCAGGCTATTTTCTTCTTGTAATGGTAAAATCGACAAGCCTCCTCAATGAATTCAGCGATTCCGATTCATGGAACCCGGTCAGCAATCCGATGGCCTTTTCATGATATTCCTGCATCTTTTGGTTCGCATAGGCAATCCCCCCTTTTTCATTGACCAGGCCAAATACCCAGGATACCATATCTTTATCGCTTCCATGGTTCTTCACTATACGGATCACCTTTCTCCTTTCGGAAGGGGTACATTTTTTCAGGCTGTAGATCAGCGGAAGGGTCATTTTTTGCTCCTTAATATCGATACCACCCGGCTTTCCGGTTTCGTTCACCTGTTCATAGTCAAATAAGTCGTCCTTAATCTGAAAAGCAATCCCAGCATGCTCGCCAAAACTTTTCAGGCTTATGGTTTGTTCCTGTTCAGCCCCTGCCGACAGGGCGCCTGCTGCGCAGCAGGTGGCAATGAGTGAAGCGGTTTTCTTGCGAATGATCTCGAAATAAATCTCTTCACTGATATCCAGCTTACGGGCCTTTTCGATCTGAAGCAATTCTCCCTCGCTCATTTCGCGGGTAGCTTCCGACAGCAGTTTCAGCATGGCAAACTCACGGTGATCAACGGCAAGTAAAAGGCCCCTGGAAAGAAGGTAATCACCGACCAAAACGGCAATTTTGTTTTTCCATAAAGCATTGATGGAAAAAAAGCCCCTTCTTTCCATTGAATCGTCCACCACATCGTCATGCACAAGAGTGGCCGTATGGAGCAGTTCAATCATGGCTGCCGCCGTATGGGTACCTGGAGATATTTCACCGCAAATATCTGCTGACAGAAATACAAACATGGGTCGCATTTGTTTGCCTTTCCTCTTGTAGATATACCGGGTGATGATATCCAGCAGCGGTACAGAACTTTTCAGCAAAGCCCTGAAACCCCTGTCGAATTCTTCCAGATGCCCCTGAATGGGGGCCTTAATGGCATTTAATTCCTTCATAAATATTCCCGGCTCCAAAAGTAAGACTATTTTTTTACAGAACCTGCAATGGCCTGCCTGTAGATATTATTAATCCTTTGTACCACCGGAAAGATTCAGCTTTCGGATCACATCCCTTCCTTCCAATCTTTTTTTTATATTTGCGTTTGAAAAGAAGAAATCATTTTATGAACTTCGCAAATAATGCATAAATACCCGGCAAAAATACTTGTCGCCTTTGGTGAAGCAGTCGACGGAAATGAAAAAATATTTAACTGGATGCTAAAAAACGGATATCCTGAACTCGCTGCCCTGTCAAAAGCCATCAGAGGCAGTGATGAGGCGTTCAACTGGTTGCTCAGCAACGGCTTTCCGCATCTGGCTGCTTTTGATATGGCCGTGGTCAACGATCAGAAAGCGTATGCCTGGCTCGAAAAATACAAGTTCACTTTCCTGATCCTGTTGGCAGATGCCTGTCGGGGTGAATCCAAAGCCATCCGCTGGCTGGCGCTGCACAACCTGCAGATTTTTATCCGTATTGCCAAAAAAGTCAAGACCTTCACTGACAGTCAAACCTTTGACTATCACAAATTAAGGTTTGGGCTTTAAATCCGGTGGCCGGGTTTATTCCGTCTTCTCAATGGGTTTCCCGGTTCTGTCGAAATAAAGTGTAAGCTGTTGCGGTTTAACACTTTTCTTCTTGCTGAAAAGCTCCACATAGTAATAATCTTTCCTATCGGAACGGGTGGCTTTTTCAGCATAATTCACTTTATATTCCTTGTAATTGGCATCAAGGTAACGGTCAATCGGTGCATACATATTTTTGGTATCAAGCGACTGAAGTGTTTCAATCCAGGCTCCTGACTGCGTATATGTTGCAATGGTAGGGCTTTCGCGGTAAATAAAGTTTGCCGTGTAAATTGTATCCTCCTTTTCCCAGGTAACATCGGCGGCACGGGCAAACCTGCTGTTGAACTTCCTTCCGATGATTTCCGGAATGTCGACCGTGAGAAGATATTGGTTTTTTGATATTTCCGGGCGTTTCACCTCCTGTATTTTTCCTGCTTTATCAAAATAGAGGTCGAAAATGAGGGGGTCCTCTGTAAAATGTTCTTCTTTTTCAAGTTTCACATGGTAAAAGTCGTTTTTATCAGCGCGGGTTACTTTTTCAGCCAGAAGGATGGTGGATTTTCCGTAGTTTTCTGCCAGGTATCGGAGGATAGGGCTGTAAAGTGTTTTTTCATCCAGCCGCTCAGAGGTCTGGTGCCATTTTCCGTCAGGAAGAAATTCCGCCTTGGTGGGTTTATCCCGGTAAAAGAACCTGGCCAGAAAATTAAAATCAATGCTGTCGCTGGGATTGATCACGGTTGTCCACGATAGATCCTCGGCCCTGGGAAACCGGTTTTTAAAAGCATCCGTCACGCTGGCCGGGACGATTGTTTCAGGTTCCACCACCCCCGGCGGGGCCATGTCATCCACCCCTTCCGGCATCTTTACCTGGTCGACCCGCCCTGTTTTGTCAAAAAATATCTCCACAATCACAGGCTCATTCTGCCCCTTAACCTTCTTAGACAACTGGGCATAGTAATAGTCGTTTTTATCTGCCTTTAATACTTTCTCCACAAACAGTAACTTGTATTTCCCGAAATTTTCGCTTATGTACCTCTCTACCGGGGGATAGAGGTCATAAATGTCCTGATCAATAATGGTTTTCACCCATTCGCCCCGGATATCAAATTCAGCATACGACAGCCGTTCCTTATAATAAAAATCAGCCTTGTATGTGGTGTCCACCTTGTCCCACGAAACATCCTTTGCCATCGGGAACCTCTTGTTGAAGGATTTAACCACATTGTCAGGCACATTCACATTTCTGGGCGATTGGGCTGAAACCCGCATCACAGGTACGATAAAAAGCAAAACAACTATAATACTACGCATCATTAAGAAAATATTTAGTCACTAATCCATCTGTTTCAACTCACATCTTTGGCATCTGTTTTCCGGCAGGGGGTAAAATTAATATTCAGTAAATCAATAATCAAAAAAAAAATATCATTTTTATAAACGGATATATAATCCGGAATCCTGATCAACTCCGGAGGATGATCTGCGTCCTGTCAGGGCCGGTAGATATCATTTTCACGGGAACGTGTATCGCATTCTCAATAAATTCAATATATTCAGATAACCTTCCGGGTACTTCCCCGAAAGAGGAGACATTTTCAAGAGAGCGCAACCAGCCATTTCTTTCTTCATACACCGGCTTTCTTTCCATTTCAGCCAGGTCGGAATAATACCGGTCAGAAAAGATACCGTCCTGTTCATACCCGATACAAACTTTAATCTTTTCAAATTCATTCAATACGTCTGTTTTGGTCATGCATAAGGCAGTAACTCCATTCAGCATAACGGAATATTTAAGGGCTGCCAGGTCGAGCCATCCACATCTACGGGGTCTTCCGGTTGTGGAGCCATATTCGTTGCCCACATTTCTGAGGATTTCGCCTTCACGGCCATCCTGTTCAGAGGGAAACGGGCCTGATCCCACCCTGGTGCAATATGCCTTAAATATGCCGTACACCTTCCCTGTCTTTCGCGGAGGTATTCCAAGTCCTGTGCAAACGCCTGCAGCCACTGTGCTGGAAGAGGTGACATAGGGATAAGTACCAAAATCCAGATCCAGCAATGTTCCCTGTGCACCCTCGGCCAGCACCTTCAAACCATGATCTATTGCGTCATTGATGAAATATTCGCTGTCAATAAGATTAAAATTTCTCAGGAACAATGCCGATTCAATCCATTTCTGCTCATACTCCTCAAGGGAGAGGTTCTCAATTTTGTAATTGCTGATGTCGGCCTGGAGAAACCGGATCATCGCCAGATGCTTTTCCCTGAGTTCACCGTAAAATTTGAGAAAATCGCCCGCCAAAACCATCCCGGCCCTGATGCCGTTACGACCCACCTTATCAGTGTAAGCCGGGCCAATGCCTTTTAGTGTTGAGCCGATTTTCAGATCGCCTTTCATCTCCTCCTGCACGGCATCCAGTAAACGGTGGGTCGGGAGTATTAAATGAGCCTTTTTTGAAATCAGCAGGTTTTTGTCGGGATGAATACCTGAGGCATGCAACTTGTCGATCTCCCTTTTGAAAATGAAGGGTTCAATAATCACTCCGTTGCCTATAATGTTGGTGGTACCGGAGTTAAATATCCCTGACGGAATATGATGAAGGATAAACTTATGCCCATTGAATTCAATGGTATGTCCTGCATTGGGACCTCCCTGAAAACGGGCTATGATATCATAGTCAGGAGCAAGCACATCCACAATTTTACCCTTCCCTTCATCCCCCCATTGAAGGCCAAGTAAGATATCAACACTCATGAAAAAATATTTAATCGGTTAGTTTGTTGTTTTTTTTCGGCCATAAAACGTGAGAGAGTAACTACTGATGTCAAGGTTAAGTTCTTTTTCAACCGAATCCTTAATTTGCAGTACTCTTGGATCACAAAACTCCACCACTTCCCCGGTATCAAGATCAACAAAGTGATCATGCTGCTTGAACCTGAACGACTTCTCGAACTGGGCACAGTTGTTGCCAAACTGATGCTTGCTTACCAGGTTGCAGTCGAGAAGCAATTCAATGGTATTGTAGAGGGTTGCCCGGCTTACCCTGTATTTATTGTTCTTCATTCTGATGTAAAGGGTTTCGATGTCAAAATGACCTTCAGTGCCATAGATCTCCTTTAAAATCGTGTATCTTTCAGGTGTTTTCCGGTGTCCCTTACCTTCAAGATACTCTGTAAAGATTTTTTTTACCGTTTCAAAACTTTCTTTCTGCGGGTGTTTCATAGTTGCAATTGTTAAGCGGTATAAATCTTTTGAATTGCATTTCCGAATTCATAACATGATGTGCTTTGCGGGGCTAAAATAGAAAAAATTTTATTTCTATTTGGTATAAATAAAAATAAAATATAAGTTTTTCATCCGGCAATCCTCTTGTGAGATCAGACCTCAATCCTTGTAACCATTTTAATATCAGGCATTTTTTTTAGTTCATTGATCAGCAAATGAAGGTTATTGGTGCTGTACACATACACTTTGATCACGGCTTCCATCATTCCGGCATTGGCTTCAAGGTGTAATGATTTGATATTTAAATCCATGTTTTCAGCGATCACACTGATAATCTCTTTGGCAAAGCCTTTCCTGTCAATGCCGGTAATTCTTATTCCTGCTGGGAATCCAACCGATTCTTTATCAATCCATGTAGTTTTTATGATCCTGTTGCTGTATTTTGCCATAAGGGCTATTGCCACCGGACATTTTGCCCTGTGTATCCTTATGGCCTCGTTAGGTTCAATGAAACCGGCAATCTCATCACCGGGAACAGGATTACAGCAGTCAGATACTTCGTAACTCATTTTTGTGAGATCCAGGTCGTCGGCTTTGTTTGAAGGTTGCAGATGCATTTGCCTGATGATGGTTTCGGAAAGGGTTTCCTGCTCTGTTGCTCTTCCCCTGAAAGGCCTGGTGATGATGCTGCTGAACCAGCCGGCCTTGGTTAAGGTATGAAAAGTAGATCTCACCTCCTTCATGCCGATGAGGTCCAGGGCAAGGTCATAATATAAATCAATGACGGACCCATAATTGTATTTATTCTGTAATTTGTTGATATTATTATCGTTCACCTCTATCCCTGCCTGCCGGAAAATGTTTTCAAGCTTTTGCCTGCCGGGAGCTGCAAATTTTCGTTTTTCTTCTTTTATGGCAGTTTTGATCTGCGATTTTGCCCTTGCAGTAACTACATAACCGTACCACTCCTCCCTGGCGGCCTGCTTTTGCGATGTAATGATCTCCACCTGGTCGCCGCTTTTCAGCGCCTGGTTTAATGGCGCGAGTTTATGATTGACTTTGGCGCCAATGGATTTATTGCCGAGATCTGAATGAATGGCGTAGGCAAAATCAAGTACGGTGGAATTCACCGGAAGGTTCCTCAATTCACCCCTGGGAGTGAAAACGAATATTTCATCGGTGAAAAGAAAACCCTGGAATTCCTCCATAAACTCAATGGCATTTGATTCTGCATTCTTAAGCAGGTCTTTCAGGCGGTTTAGCCACCGGTCCACATTGGTGACAGTTCCTTTGGGATCACCATTTTTATATTTCCAGTGTGCTGCAAAACCCTTTTCAGCGATTTCCTCCATCCGCTCCGACCGTATCTGAATTTCCACCCATCTGCCGCTATGGCTCATCACCGTTGTGTGCAACGCTTCATAACCATTGGCCTTGGGCATGGATATCCAATCGCGGAGCCGGTCAATGTTCGGACGGTAATGATCGGTCACTATCGAATAAACACTCCAGCAATCCACTTTTTCCTTTTCATACGGTGTATCTATAATAATCCTTATGGCAAACAAATCATATACCTCCTCAAAGGGAATACCTTTGTTTTTCATCTTTTCCCAAATGGAATAAACCGACTTTTCCCTGGCAACAATCCTGAACCTGAAATTTTGCAGGGCAAGCGATTTTTTGATGGGCAGGATGAATTTGCTGATAAAACGCTTTCTCTCCTTCTCCGTATCTCTTAATCCTTCAGTAATGGTTTGGTAGATTTCCTGCTCGGTGTATTTCAGGGCAAGGTCTTCAAGCTCGGTTTTTAAGGTGTAAAGCCCTAACCGGTGGGCCAAAGGAGCATACAAATAGATAGTTTCTGAGGCTGTGCGGAGTTGCTTATGTTTGGGCATCGCATCCAGAGTGCGCATGTTGTGCAGCCGGTCAGCGAGTTTTATAAGAATAACCCTTACATCATCCGAAAGGGTTAAAAGCATTTTTTTAAAATTCTCTGCCTGAAGCGACGATGAGGCCTGGTCGAAAATACCCTCAATTTTTGTTAAACCGTCGATGATCCTTGCGACATGCTCCCCGAAAATTCTCCTTATCTCGGCCAGGCTGTATTCCGTATCCTCCACAACATCATGCAGCAAGGCACAAACCACTGAAATCCTGTCGAGGCCGATCTCGGCCGCAACAATTTTGGCCACCTCAATCGGATGAAAAATATAGGGTTCCCCGGTTTTCCTCCGCATGGTTTTATGCGCTTCGGCCGCCAGGTGAAAAGCCTTTCTGACCAGGATTTTATCATCCGGGTTTCCCGGGGGCAACATAGTCAGCAAACTACGGTACCGGTGTAATATGGCCGCTTTTTCCTGTTCCGGATCAGGAATGAACATCTTTTCCTCCATTATTAAACAAAATTATATCAAAATATTGTAACTTTGATGCGAGAAAAGGAATTTGACCGGTCGGGTGATGAAAAAAGTACTTCTGTCATTATTGTCTGTTACTATTTGTCTTGTTTCATGGGCCACACATGAACGTGCTGGTGAAATTATTTACAGGCATATTGCTGACCTTACCTACGAAATCACCCTGATCACCTATACCTATGCCCCCAGCCCTGCCGACCGCCCCGAACTGGAAATCAAATGGGGGGACGGGACCTCCGCCATTGTACCGCGCAACAATTACGTCGACCTCACACCCTATATACGAAGGAATATCTACATCGGCCTGCACACCTATACAGGCCCGGCTACCTATAAAATATCGCTCGAAGATCCTAACCGGAACTACGGGATCATTAATATACCCAATTCTGTGAATATCCCTTTCTATATCGAAACCGAGCTGGTCATCAATCCTTTCCTGGGCAACAACAATTCCGTGGTGCTGCTGAACCCTCCCCTGGATTACGGCTGCGTTAACCGGGTCTATATACACAATCCGGGCACTTATGATCCCGATGGTGACAGCCTGTCGTATAAACTCGTTGAATGCAGGGGCGCCAACGGATTGCCTATCCCCGGATTTGAGTTTCCGCAGGCTTCCACACTTTTTGCCATCGATCCCTATACAGGCGACATAATTTGGGACAGCCCGGAGCTTCAGGGTGAATATAACGTTGCATTCATTATTGAAGAATGGCGCAAAGGTCAAAGGATCGGGTACGTTACCCGCGACCTGCAGATTAAAATCATTGCCTGCGCCAATTATCCCCCGGAAATTGAGACCATTGACGATACCTGTGTTGAAGCCGGCGATTATTTAAAATTTTCCGTTACTGCTTCTGATCCTGACGGGGATAATGTTGTACTCAGCGCAACTGGCAGTCCTTTCCAGGTGACGGATTCCCCGGCCCAGTTTCAGTTATTGGAAACGGATTCAGCCCTCTTTTCATGGAACACCAACTGCAGCCATGTTCAGAAAAATCCTCATCCAACCTACTTCAAAGCCACCGACAACAACGATACATTAAACCTTACCTCATATAAAACCGTAAACATCACGGTGGTGGCCCCGGCGCCGGAAAACCCTGAAGCAGTGCCCCTTGGCAACACAATCCGTCTTTCATGGGACAAAAGCATTTGTGTAAATGCCTTTGGATACAGGATTTACCGGAAAAATGAATACTATGGGTTTTTCCCGGGGCATTGTGAAACAGGAGTTCCCGCCTACACAGGTTATTCCCTGATTGCAATCACTGAAAATGTGAACGACACTGCATTGGTGGATGATGATAACGGCGCCGGGCTGATTCATGGCATTGAGTACTGCTATATGGTCACCGCATATTTTCAGGATGGGGCGGAAAGTTATGCCTCTGAGGAGGTTTGTGCTAGCCTCAGAAAAGATGTGCCCATTATCACCAATGTAAGTGTTGAAACCACTGGCGGTGATGATGGCAACATGTACATCGCCTGGTCAAAACCCACCGAACTGGACTTTAGCCAGACCCCCGGGCCATTTATCTATAAACTCGTACGACAAAGCAATGAAAGCGGTCAAAACGAGGAAGTCATTGCTCAATACTCAGATCTGAACGATACTTTGTTTATCGATACCGGTCTTAACACAGCTACGCAGGGATATACCTACAGAGTTGACTTTTACAACAACACACCGGGTGATTTCTTCAAAATAGGTTCCACCCGGACAGCCTCCTCCCCGTTTTTATCAGTCTTTGAAACCGACAGAAAACTGATCCTGAACTGGCAGGATAATGTTCCCTGGAAAAATGACATTTATGAAATATACAGGTTTGAACCCGACAGCAATAAATACCTTTTATATGATACGACGTATCAACTTTTTTACCAGGACACAGGCCTGGTGAATGGATTGGAGTATTGTTACATTATCCGTACAGTGGGAGATTACAGCACACCGGGACTGGTCAGTCCCATATACAACTTTTCCCAGGAAAACTGTGGCACACCGGTCGACAATGTTCCCCCCTGTGCCCCGGCGCTTACCGTAGAGACAAACTGCGATATGTACAACAACCTTCTCTCCTGGACATACCCCGACACCTGCCGGCAGGAAGATCTCACCTACTACATCTATTACTCGGAAACTGAAAACGGAGAAATGACACTTCATGATTCAACTGTTCTGAACACTTACATCTTTGAAACATCCCCCCCGTCCATTGTAGGTTGTTTTACCGTTACTGCACTTGATTCATTATGGAACGAGAGCCCCCCGGGAAATACCGAATGTGTTTCCCTGGACGCATGCGGCAGGTACAGGTTGCCCAATGTGTTCACGCCAAACGGCGATTATGTGAACGATCTTTTTATGCCTTTCCCACCGAAAGAGGTACCTTTTCTTGACCCTCCTTTTCCGATAAATTCAGTGGAAAAAATCAAAATATCCATCTTCAACCGTTGGGGAAGTGTCGTATTTGAAACGGATGATCCCTATGTATTGTGGGATGGAAAAGACCAGACAAACGGCCAGCCGTGCAGTGAAGGTGTTTATTATTTTGTTTGCGATGTATTTGAGAAAACACTTACGGGCACAATGATGCGGACCTTAAAAGGCTCGGTTACCCTGTTGCGGTGATACCCGGCAATTTGCTGTCCCGTTAATCATCGCCGCCTGTCCGGTATGGATCCCCGGCAATACAACATTCCATACAGCCTTCCCCCGGATAATCTCATAAAGAACAATTCTTCTTTGCAATGAATAACCCGAAATAAGGGGTATATGTAAATCCTGTGGATTATGAAAGCAACGGCTTAATCGCCAAATTCACGCATCAGGTCGATCAGATCCACCACCCGGTTTGAGTAACCCCATTCGTTGTCGTACCAGTTCAGTGTTTTTATAATGCGTTTACCCAATACCCTGGTAAACTCAGCATCATAAATGGAAGAATACGGCATTCCCACAATATCGGACGACACCAGCTTGGCGTCTGAATAAAGGAGCACTTTCTTCATTCCGGGGGTCTGGGCGGCCATTCTCACCGAAGCATTCACGTCTTCGAGGGTGACATCCTTTTCCACTTCAACCACCAGGTCGACCACCGAACCGTCAGGCACGGGTACCCTGGAGGCCATTCCATCGAGTTTGCCCTTGAGGGCGGGAATTACGACACCCACAGCTTTAGCTGCTCCGGTGGTGGTGGGAATGATGTTTTCAGCGGCGGCACGGCCTCTTCTCCAGTCTTTATGCGGTACGTCAGCAAGACGCTGATCATTGGTGTAGGCATGGGTTGTGGTCATCAAACCCTCTTTGATCCCGAAGTTTTCATGAAGTATCTTTGCCATAGGAGCCAGACAGTTTGTTGTGCAGCTTGCATTCGAGACAATCCTGTGTTCCGGGCGGAGGCCTTCATCATTTACGCCAATGACCACAGTGTAGTCTATTTCATCCTTGGCGGGAACGGTAAGAATCACCCTTTTTGCACCTGCTTTCAAATGCGGTTCAAGTTTCTCCCTTGACCGGAAAACACCGGTAGACTCGACCACAATATCCACGCCCAGTTCCTTCCAGGGAAGTTCCTCTATGTTTTTAATACTCAGCATTTTCACGCTTTCATTGGGCGTAATAAGATAATCGCCCTCTAATCTGATGTCCTCGCCAAAGCCCTTCATGACAGTGTCATATTTCAGCAGGTAGGCAAGTACTGCATTGTCGAAAAGGTCATTGATGGCAACAATATCAATATCTTTACGATGGTTCAGTATCCTGAATACCGAACGTCCGATTCTTCCGAATCCGTTGATCGCAACTTTCATAATACACCTCCTTTTTTATCGGTTTCATGGTAAGCAATAATTAATTCCTTGATCCTGGCTGCCATGGCGAAAGCGCTGTGATACCATGTCAGCGTCTTGACCATTCTCCCGGGAGAGATCATGGTGGCCATTTTATCAAAAACAAGTGAATGGCTGTTATCGATCACATCAGATGAAACGATAGGATCATCGACCACCTCAAGGATATCCGGAATCTTTTTGGCCTCTTTCTCAACAGCCTGGTTGATCTGATCCTTTGAGAAACCTCCTTTAGGCATTACAACCGTCAAGTCTAACAGCGATCCGTTGGGAACAGGAACGTTCATGGCAATTCCATCGATTTTGCCCTTAAATTCGGGCATAATGTGCTGAATCCATAAAGGCGTCATGGTATCCACCGGAATGATGTTCTCCGCCGCCGAACGGCTTCTTCTGAAATCCCTTCCCGCCTTGTCTCTCAGGGGCTGGTCGGAAGTATAGGAATGAACAGTGGTAAGCATGGCATAGTCAATGCCGAAATTCTCCGACAGTATCCTGAGCATGATGGCAGCAGCATTGGTAGTCGCCGATCCGGCTGATACAAGTTTATCGGTATGCTTTATGGTATGGTCGTTCACCCCCTTGATGACAACCCTGTCAATGGGATCCAGCGGCAGGGAAGTCAAAATAACCCTTTGTGCCCCTGCATCCAAATGTTTGGCCATATCATCGCGTGTCCTAAAGGACCAGGTGCCGTCAACCACAACATCCACGTCAAACATATCCCAGGGTATCTGTCCCGGTTCTCCACCTTTCACTATTCTGGCCTTTCCATTTGACGAAACAAGAAAGTTGCCTTCGATTTTAGCTTCGACCGCTCCCTTGACTTCCGCGGCCACCAGGTAACTTAATATTTCCGGCCTTCCAAAATCGGAAATGGCAACAACCTCTATACGGTCGTCATTCAGGCACATCCGGAAAATATGCCTTGGAATTTCGCCAAATCCCTTTAATCCTAATCTTATTCTTCTCATAACTGTTTTCTGTTTCAGATTTTCATTTACATTTATAATAATAATAAACGATATCAGGCCCGTTAAGGTATCCTGGAAAACAATTACACTAAACGGGTCCACAAAATTACATCAGTTGATCATACCATCAACCTTTATCTTGAAATAATGAGAGGAGCGGCAGAAACAGACACATCATCAGATACCAGCAAATGGTACACCCCGGGGCCCAGGCTGCTTATGTCCAGTTCATGGTAATCATTGATCCCTGAAAAATGCATTACCTCTCCGCCGGCGCTGTTGATGACTTTCACTGTTTGGGGTAATCCCGTCCGGTCACGGGGTTTGTCGATTTGAAGGATTACCCTGTCACCGGCAGGATTTGGAAAGATGTGTATTGTATTATTTGTTGTAAGATTGTTCTCTATCCCCGTTATTCCGATTGTAAAACTCTGCTCCGGTGAAAAGGGTGAAGGGCTGTATGCATTGTCAATGGTTTGAACACTCCAGTAGTACGTACCGAAACTGAGACCGGTAATCCTGAATTCATTCAACAACCCGCAATTTCCGGTGGCAGCCACCAGTCTGTAACCGTCGTCAATGTGTGCCATTGGCGAAAGGAGATCGCACTCCTGGGGCAAGGCACTTATGCGGATGTTGTAGGTAAGCCCATCCTGAGGTGTCTCATTGTCAGTGGCCTTATCCCATGAAAGGACGACAGTTTCACCGTTGATCTGGGATTGAAGGTTTCCGGGGGCTGAAGGAGTGTGGTTGGGTAAGGCGGCATCATTCCGGTATATCCTGGCAAATGGGGCAGAGTTGCCTTGTCCGCAAAGCAAAACATCCAGATCGCCGTCGTTGTCAAAATCACCCCAGGCAGCATAGCTGTTCTGGGCGGCAGGCAGCCCTGAAGATGACAATTCATTGAATATATCGTTTCCAAGGTTTTCGTAAACCGCTGTGGTAAAGGTTCCACACCCGGCAATTTTTCCGGTAAGGAGTATATCCAGGTCCCCGTCATTTTCGTAATCACCCCATGTTACCCTTCCCATAGCCACCGGGGCAAGTCCGGCATATATCCTTGTAAAAAAATCATCACCGTCGTTCCTGAATACTTCGGCAAGAGGTTCAAGAATATCGTCAAAACCCATGATCAGAATATCTGCATCGTTGTCGCTGTCATAGTCGCCCCACTCCACTGAACCTGCACAAAGGCCGGTGAGACCCGGAACAACCTGTTCAAAAATTCCATTATCATTCCTGTAAATCCAGGCAGCCATCCCCCCACCGGTATCTCCGGTCAGGATCAGGTCGGGGTCGCCGTCATTATCATAGTCGCCCCAATCGGCACGCGGGCTGTTCAATCCCGGAATCCCGGCTTCAATATCGGTGAATGCACCCTCCCCATCATTTTCATAAATCCTTGAATCCCAGTTGCCTGAGATAAAGAAGTCAAGGTCGCCGTCGCTGTCATAATCGGCCCAGCAGGCATAACTGAAAGCGCTGAAATAAGGTATATTCAGGGGCAGTTCTTCAAAACCGCCTTCAGAATTACGATAAACGATGGTTTTCTGACCATCGGTTTCCCCGCTTACAAGAATATCCAGATCTCCGTCATTATCAAAGTCCCCCCAGGTAACCACCCCTTTCTGAACATTCTCCAATCCGGCAGTCAAAACAGAAAAAACTCCGTTTTCGTTGATATATATCTTTGTGGAGGATGCACCGCCGGATGTGGCCCCTGAAATAAGGAGGTCAAGGTCTTTATCATTGTCAAAATCTCCCCATTCGGCATGGCTGTAGTACACTCCCTGCAAACCTGCATTGATGTCGGTGAATAACTGGGCAGATGCCGGCCCTGAGAATATTGCCATAATGCTTATCATGGCAAAACGAAATGATAATTTGTATACGGTTTTCATAGCAATGCATCGAATTTAGTACTTCAATACTTTAAAGGGCTAAAATTACCCATAATCCACATCATCAGGACAGATCATCATGTTAAAAAACTGTTAAAATCAGTTTTTCTTCATCCGCCGGTTATATTCTGCAAGGCCATTGTCAAGAAATTCGACAAAGGCATCCACATTAAGGTCATAAGCCCTGGGTTTCACCAAAAGCTCTCCGTTATGGTCAAGCAACACATAATAGGGCTGGGCATTCATATTAAACCTTGAAATCTGAAGGTCGGCATACTTTTTCCCTATGGATTTTTTGACCTTACCATCGTAGTCCGAGACGATCCATTCATCTTCGGCAAGCCTCGTTTTATCATCTACATAAAGTGCGATGATGACAAAGTCCTCCTGCAGTCGTTTCAACACCCTGAGATCAGACCACACGTTTGCTTCCATTTCCCTGCAGTTAACACATCCGTGGCCGGTAAAATCGATAAACAATGGTTTGTTGAGTTTTTTTGCACATGCCAGCCCCTGTTCATAATCAAAGTACCCTTCAAGTCCATGCGGAAGGTGAAGAAAATCGGCGTATTTGGGTTTTTCACAGATAGAAGACTCATTGGTTACATGAGTACTCATTCCTGCAGATTTAACCTGATCCCTGATGATGGCATTCAGATCGAAGTCGTGCGTTTGCTGGGGAGGCAGATAACCTGATAAGGCCTTGAGCGGGGCGCCGAACATACCGGGGACCAGATATATCACAAAAGCAAAAACAATAATGGCCAGTCCGAAACGGGGAACATGTAAATATTTCATGTCGGAATCGTGGGCAAATTTAAGTTTCCCCAGCAGATAGAAACCCATCAGGGTAAAAATAACAATCCAGAATGCCAGGTAAACCTCCCTGTCAAGAATACCCCAATGATAAGTTTGATCGGCAATACTGAGGAATTTAAGGCCCAGGGCTATTTCAATGAATCCCAGTACGACTTTAACCGAGTTAAGCCAGCCGCCTGATTTTGGCAACTGGTGAAGCCAGCTCGGGAAAAAAGCAAACAATGTAAAAGGCAGAGCAAATGCGATTGAAAAGGCCAGCATGGCAAAGATGGGCTCAAAAATCTCTCCCTGGGCTGATTTCACCAGCACCGTCCCGACAAGGGGCCCGGTGCATGAAAACGAAACCAGTACGAGTGTCAAAGCCATAAAGAATGCACCGATCAGGCCCCCTTTGTCCGCTTTGGAATCGGCCCGGCTAACCATCCAGGAGGGAAGAACGATCTCAAACATTCCAAGAAATGAAGCAGCAAACACAATAAAAATAAGAAAGAACAGAATATTTGGGATCCAGTGTGTGGAAAGCCAGTTAAAGATATCGGCGGTCACTGTTTTGCCACCCACAAAATAAGTGATCAGGATAATGATGGCAATGGGCAGCGTGTATAAAAGCACGATGGAAATCCCGTAAGCAGATGCCTGTATCCGGCCCTTGCGCTTGTTCTGGCTACCTTTCATAAAAAATGAAATGGTCATCGGAATCATCGGGAAAACACAGGGGGTAAAAAGGGCCACAAAACCCCATAAAATGGCTTCGATAATAACATCCCAGAAAGAGCTTTTTTCTGCGGCTTTAATTTCATCAATTGTAACTGAAACCTCAGGCCCTTCTGCAGAAACAGTTTCACCTTTCACATCAAGGGTTTCAACCTGAATGCGAGGCTTTTCGCCCTTCGGTGCGCCGGTGATGTTTGTGGCAGCGCCGGCCCCGTTGAAGAGGAATTCAAAATCAACCGTACCGGGCGGAAGACATTTGGTATCGTCACAACACATAAATTCAAGATACCCCTTCACTGCCAGGGGCTCTTCGGTGGTTAACCTGATTTTTACATGAAAAACTGCTTCATGTACGAACGACTTTACCACCATTTCAAAATTCGGATCATATTCCTCTTCTCCTGCAGGCTCAGTAAAAATCACTCTGTAATCCCTGTCGTTTTCCTTATCCCACGAATCAAACTCCCCCACAACAACGCCTTTGTCCACGAATTCAAAGCCTTTGATTTCGTCGAAATTAAAAGAAGTCCTTACCGGGCCTCCATCCGGAACATTCTGGGAGTACAAATGCCAATTCTTCTCTATGGAGGAAGTAAACTCAAGCAAAAATTCCCTGTTGCCTAGATTCTTCTTCATAAACGTCCACTTCACCGGGTCATGGACCTGTGAAAGGGCAGGAAATATAAAAAGAAAAGATAACAGATTGAGAATAAGCCTGTTTTTCATGACTGAAATATTGAATTTTTCTTTGTGACTACATCGAAAGCCTCATTGTTTACAGGGCGTAAAAGTAACACTTTTCACATTAAAACATATAAATAGCTGTTTCTTTGATGAGATAAACAGCCACAAAACTCAATACGGGATATGTCCCGGATAAAACAATCCGCCTGATTGACAAGGGAAATTTATTAATTCACCAGGTCTAATGCTTAACGATAAGTTTCTGGGTTTTCAGAATATCATTACCTGCCATTACCGAATAAAAATAGATTCCTTCATCCAACCCGCCTGTATAAAAGCTCACTTTACTTTTATACACATCCAGATCTTTTTCCATCACTTTCGAACCCAGCAGGTTGAAAATAGCTAGCGTTATTTTGTAGTCGGGTTTTATGCTGTAATTAAAGTTCACGTAATCATCTGCAGGATTGGGATAGGCATCGGACAATGCCAGGGATGAAAGTATAGATTCGGAAACGCCTGTTACCTCTATATCAAAATTGATGGTGAGTGCGGTAAAGTCGGTTGAATCATCTGCATTTATGAATACATAGGTTATCCTTGAAACGCCGCTGTTCCCTCCGGGATTGTAATCCCCTTCAAAATCTGTATTGTTTACAGCGCCCGGATCAATGGGAACAACCACAGTTGACTGGTTTACACCCGGGGGGTAGCACAATCCCCAGCAAAACTGGTTGACGCTTCCCGGAACGGCATAATTCACAATTCTTCTCACGATAATATTGACAGTATCCAGGCTGTTGTTGGTAACAAAAACTTTGGCTTTTAACTCTTCATCGGGCGGGCCACCCACGACCACTGTGCCATTCGCAGGTATATTGCCATCAACATCTGACAGCGAAAGGCTGCGTGGAGCTGCCGTGATATCGTAATTGAAAACGACCATCACGGAGTCGTCAGGGTGATTTTCAACAAAAAACACATAGGAAATGGAGGATAATCCGGCAACATTACTGTCGGAAAAATCACCGCTGAATCCGTTCATGTTGGTTTCACCCGGCCCGATGATCTCAGATGTAGGCGAAACGTACACTTCGGGAGGGAAACAGTTTCCACCCCAGCAGATGGAAGTGAACGCCCCCTCAACCAGATAATTTTCGATTTTCTTCACTTTAACAGAAAGTGCTTCAGTGCCGTTGTTGGTTACATATACATGGCTGACCAGGAGTCCTCCGGTCGGTTCACTGTGCATATAAACCACCTCATTGGGGGCCAGGTTTCCGGCCTCCGTGGACAGGCTGAGGTTTTGCGAATACAGGCTAAATGCGATAAGTAATGAAGTACCCAAGAGTAATATTGCTTTTTTCATATTGACTGATTTTTATATTTAATTCTTTCATTTACTATTATGACAAAATTAACTTGTTTCAAGTTGTCTGATTATTAATATATGTTAATAAATCAAAAACTGTGCTAAAAACCTGTTTTCTTCAAATTATTTTAAACAAAAATACCCACTCAAAAAGCAGTATGGAAATCCGAACTTTATTTACTCGGAAGGGAGTAGTTCCGGTGAACCATGAGATTCACTATATTTGCCGCGTAATTTCAGAAAAAGGCATATAATATGATTGACAATGTGATAAGGGTCACCAAAGAATTCACCTTTGAAATGGCACACGCTCTGCTGGAATATGACGGTCAATGCAGGTTTATCCACGGTCATTCCTACGGGCTCGCCATCACTGTAAAAGGGAAACCGCTGAAGGAAAGTCTGCATCCGAAAGACGGTATGGTGATCGACTTCGGGCAACTGAAAAAAATCATTAAAGAGATCATTGTGGATGTATTCGATCATGCCCTGGTGCTGAATTCACAAACCCCGAAAGAGAACATTCCTGACGGGTCGGAGTTGTTTCACAAAATGATTCTTGTTGATTATCAGCCCACCAGTGAAAACCTTGTGGGTGACTTTGCCTGCCGGATAAAAAACTCCCTGCCTGAAGGGCTGCAACTGCATTCCGTCGCCCTCAGGGAAACGGGCACCTCTTACGCATCATGGTGTGCAGAGGACAATGGAGAATAGTGATCAGATATTCACCCCGGAGAAAACATCTTTGATAACATCCCCGTAGACATTTCCATATTGAATCATACACCAGGCATTCAGAAGGATTATCTCCTCTTTCTTGAGCCACTTCAACGATTTCAGCAACTCCTTGGCAAACAGTTCCCTGTTAAAACTTACCTTTTGAAGAATCAGTTTAGTGTACCTCAGCATATCTCAATTGTTTTCAGCACTGATAACGCCATAATTTCCGAAAGTTGTATATGTTTAAGGAATTTTTAACATTATTCCCCGGCCATAATCGCCGGGGATGGAGAAAAGGCGGAACCACAGCGGGTATCATGTTAAAAAATAATTAAAAATCTTGGTTTGTTCAAAAATAAAAAATATAATTTTGCCCTGATCACTAAACAGCATTGTATGTGCGCCAAAAAGAGCTATCCGGTTGAAGTCGAGGATGTTGTTGTTCGGTTTGCCGGAGATTCAGGAGATGGTATGCAGTTGACGGGGGCATTGTTTTCCGATTCAGCTGCACTTGCAGGTAACGATTTTGCCACATTCCCCGATTATCCTTCCGAAATCCGTGCGCCTCAGGGCACTCTGGCCGGTGTGTCGGGGTTTCAGATACATTTCGGACATATAAACATTCACACCTCCGGCGACCTTGCGGATGTTCTGATCGCCATGAACCCGGCCCCTCTGAAGAAAAATCTTCAATGGGTCAAACCCGGCGGAACAGTAATCATCGACACTGACACGTTTACAGAAAAGGCGCTGGAAAAAGCCGGTTATACCAGTGACCCCCTCACTGATAAAACACTGGACGATTATAATCTGATCAAGGCCCCCATTACAACACTCACAAAAACCAGTGTACAGGAACTGAACCTTGATAGTAAAACAGTATTGAAAGGACGAAATATGTTCGCCCTGGGCATCATGTTTTACATTTTCAACCGTGAATTCAGATCAGCCGACGAATATTTCGAGGAAAAATTCAAGTCGAACCCGCTGATTGTCAAGTCTAACAAAATGATTCTCAGGGCCGGGTTCAACTATGCTGAATCCATAGAGGCCCTAAGCTCGGTAACATACACGGTCGAACCTGCCAGTCTCGAGAAAGGCACTTACCGGAATATAACAGGAAACACCGCCACTGCATGGGGTTTTTTGGCCGCATCGGAAAAGTCGGGCCGGGAACTTTTCCTGGGTTCCTACCCCATCACTCCTGCATCAGAAATATTACAGGAGTTATCCAAACATAAATCTCTTGGGGCAAAGGTGTTTCAGGCCGAAGATGAAATTGCAGGTATTGTCTCTACTATCGGAGCAAGTTTTGCCGGCTCCCTTGCGATTACTTCCACATCAGGACCGGGCCTTTCGCTAAAAAGTGAAGCAATAGGCCTTGCTGTGATGACCGAACTTCCAATAGTGATCGTGGATGTTCAGAGGGCAGGTCCTTCCACCGGCATGCCTACCAAATCGGAGCAATCGGATCTGATGCAGGCTTTGTACGGAAGAAACGGAGAAGCCCCTGTTGTGGTCATTGCCGCTTCCTCATGCGCCGATTGCTTTTATTTTGCATACGAATCAGCCAGGATAGCCATGGAGCACATGACTCCCGTCATACTGCTCACCGACGGTTATCTTGCCAACGGCTCAGAAGTGTTCAAAATTCCTCAAGTGGCCGAACTTCCTGCTATCAAACCGCCGCTCGTTGAAGCCAATGACCCCGATTACAAGCCTTACAAAAGAGACCCGGAAAAGCTGAACCGCTTTTGGGCAATCCCGGGGACAGAGGGTTTACGCCACAGGATCGGAGGGTTGGAAAAGGAAAATATTTACGGAAATGTTTCCCAGGATCCTGAAAACCATCAACTGATGTGTGAACTGAGGGCAAAAAAAGTGGAGCTGGTCAGAGAGTATATCCCTGAACAGGAAATTGTTGGAAAGAAATCAGGCGACCTCCTGGTGGTTAGCTGGGGCAGTACCCTGGGCGTGATGATTGAGGCATTACAGGAAATACAAAAGCAAGGTAAAGAAATCAGCCTGGCCCATTTCAATTATATCCATCCCTTACCGAGAAACACAGGGGATATCTTTAAAAATTTTAAAAGGATCATTGTTCCCGAACTAAACTTAGGGCAGTTTGTATGGTATCTCAGAATGCAATTCCCCGGGTGCAGATTTGAGCAATATAACAAAATTCAGGGCCTTCCTTTCATGGTCAGGGAACTGGTGGACAAATTCAATGAAATTCTGGAGGAGGAATAGAAGATGGAAATTGAAATTAAAGATCATAACGCTGGAATCAACCAGCTTACAAAGGATGATTTCGTCAGCGACCAGATGGTGAAATGGTGTCCGGGTTGCGGAGACCATGCCATTCTGTCCTCCCTGCTTAAAGTCCTTCCCGAGTTAGGGGTAAGAAAAGAAAAAATCGTCATTGTTTCAGGCATCGGATGCTCGTCACGGTTCCCCTATTATGTAAAAACCTATGGTTTTCATGGAATCCACGGCAGGGCTGCCGTTCTTGCCTCAGGGATAAAAATAGCGAATCCGCAATTACAGGTATGGATGGCCACCGGCGACGGAGATTCCATGGCCATTGGCGGAAATCATTTCATCCATGTTTTGAGGAGAAATCTGGATATCAACATCCTTTTATTCAACAACAGGATTTATGGGCTTACCAAAGGGCAGTTTTCTCCCACCACCCCCTATGGCTGGGTTACCAAATCCTCCCCGCAGGGCACAATGGAGCGCCCTTTCAACGTGGGCGAACTGGCCATCGGAGCACAGGGGACTTTCTTTGCCAGGGTGGCAGACAACAATCCCAAAATGATGTTTGAAACCATGCTTGAAGCAGCCAGGCATAAAGGAACATCACTTATTGAAATCCTGCAGAATTGCGTGATTTTCAGCAACCGTATCCATGATAATATTACCGGACGAGAACAAAAAGATGAAAATCAATTGCATCTTGCTCATGGCAAACCAATGATATTCGGCAAAAGCAATGACAAAGGCATTGTGCTGGAAGGCACCAGGCTTAAAGTAGTGAAGATAGGTGAAAACGGCATTACGGAGAAGGATATTCTGGTCCATGATCAGTCACAACCTGACTCAGGAATACACATGATGCTTGCCACAATGGGACCTCCTTTACATCCGGTTTCGCTGGGCGTGATCAGAAGCGTCAGCCAGCCTACATACGATGAGCAAATGGTTCGGATTATTGAAAAGGAAAAACTGATCCATCCTGTCAAAACAGTGGACGATCTTCTCAGAAGCGGGAAAACATGGGAAATATAATCGGTTATTTAACAGTCGAATAAAGACAAGCTGTCGTAAAACGGAAAAAACCTATTCTCTATAAAGAAATTAGCGGAGTTGATTTAAGATTTTTCCCTCCATAAATATGCCTTCCTTATGCCGTAACCAGCGCCAAGTGATAACAAAATTGCTATCCCGCTTCCCAACGGACTGCTTCCTCCAACAGGCAAATCACCGCTTCCCGGACCTCCTCCCGGGTTCGGAGGTTCATCAGCAAAGGTACCGGCAATAAACAAAGGAGACAAAGACAGGATCAGTATTAAGGTTAAAAGCCTGATAATTTTTTTCATTATTTTCACTTTAATTATTCTACGATAATTTGATTTTATTTCAAAGTTTTGACTATCTGATATAAACTTTGCCCGTGCAAAAATATGCATTATTTATTACTTTCACAATATAGTAACCAAATTTTTCTTCAAAATTAATTGTATTGAGTTGCAAAGGCTTCAAATCTCCCCTGTATTCGAGCCCGCCCGAAATATTGTATATTTCCGCCACACCGTCTGCTTTCTCCGGATATTTTGAAACAATGTAAATCGTTTTATCATCTGAATAAATCCTCACGTCCTCCTTTTGCAGGTATAGCCCCCCCGGCTGCTGCCCCACATGGTAATGAAGCCTGAAACGGAACGGGTCTTCACCCGGACCGGCATAAAACGTACAGACCGGTGTTTTGTTCAAATGAATATATCTGTCGAACGGGCTTAGCTTGTCTTCCAGAAAAATATTTACGCCGGGCTGAAGGTTTCCCGTACCGGTAACGGTCAACGTGTAAGTGGTATCGTATCCCACTTCAAAACCCAGCTGAACCACCCTTCCGTTATACGCTGCGGGCAGAATGTTCACTGAAAGATCGGTTCCGGGAATCACAGAGTAAAACTGAGGCGCCGCGTATATCCCCATGATTTTGTAAGCATCAAAATCGGAATCAAAACCTTCTGTTGCATCGGGATGAAACCCAATCAGAGTGATGTCGGTATATCCATTTCCTGTCACCTTAAAATGCAGAAAGTTATTGAGGTTATCCGTACCGTTGATATCGCACATGATTGACGGAAGACAAGGAGAGTTCTCAACATCAGAGCAATCAGAAACAGAGTTTGCCATGTGCCTGTTTACCGGGGAATCCTGGGAAAAGCTCATGCTATGGAAAATCAGCAGGATAATCAAAACCCCTGACTGACTGAAAGCACAATGTTTCATGGCCATAAATTTACGCTCAAATTTAGCAAAAAAAACCTGAATAAGGTATTTCAAAAAAAATTTTCTTCAGGATCAGAAACCATAAACAAACCCAACACCCAGGGTATGCTTAAACTGAGTTCGCGGCCCAAAATTTCCGTCTTTGTCCAGGATATGGGTGTCATCATCATACATCATCTGGGCAGTGATGTTGGCTGAGAGGAACTTATTGACCGACATGTGAAGGGCATTGTCCCAGTTTATGTCAATGTTCTGAGGGTTTTCCAGATAATCGGAGAATAATTCCAGCTTGGACTGAAAAGTAACATTTTTTACCACTTCCTTTCTGAACATGATCCGTGCAGCGGCGCCAAGCTCAAACTTGTTGTTTTCTCCGCTTTTTTTGAGATTTCCCTGATCATCAAATTGAACGGGTTCCACGCCAAAAGCGCCTGCATCGGCAAGCTCCTGTTCATTCACAATGATCCACCTTGCAGTTGCAGGAGAAATGTAAATGGAAAGATACTCAACCGGAACATATTCCATACCCAGGCCTATAGAAATAAATCCGGGCGCCAGAAAATCGGATATCCTGATTTTCATCGTATCCCCGGGATAGTTGTAACCGGAGGTGAATTGGGTTTTGAATCCAAAAAGGGCCGAATAATACCATTTATCCGCAGCCTTCAAACCGTATTTCGACGACAGGTCGATCTTATCCTCGCTTTTTCTGTAATCCCTGTCGCCGGTCTTTACTTCGCCATAAGCCATGCCGAGGTTATTCTCCCATTTTGACCTGCCTTTTTCATACAGGGCAAAAAGATTCACAAAACTGTTGAAAGAGATGGAATTTTCACCACCGGTTGCCCAGTTTTCATAGGATGCTTCGGATAACATTAAAGACACATCGCCCCCCAATTTCCAGGCGGTATCTGCCTCATTCTGTGTGAATGCTGCAAATGAAATGACCATTGAAATCAATAAACCAGTTGCTTTTCTCATAATGATAGCTATTAAATAATGAATTATTGAGGTTCATATTAATTAGTGCAAAAATAAAAAAATATTAATGAGATTTTTTATTAATATTTTTAGTATTTAATTACTTTATTTCTTGTTTATTAAAAAATATTTGTACATTTGCGCATTGTAATACTTCTTTACATAAATAAAATTTGAAGACACCGGTAAACATATCTGAAGCCTCCGTAATAGCGATCCACAGCCTCGCCCTCATCGCCGGCACTTCTAAAAATCTGAATGCTAACAAAATTGCCGGAATAACAAAATTTTCAAAAAACCATCTTTCCAAAATTCTTTCCATACTCGTCAGGCATAATTATTTA
>JAFGME010000224.1 GCA_016927695.1 Bacteroidales bacterium | reverse complement strand
TCTGGCAGTTCCGGTGATCATGATGGCACAAACCCCGCCTCACCCGAACGGAGGGAATGCCCCCGGTTCAGGGAACACCCCGGTGGGTGGCGGCTCACCCATTGACGGCGGCATAAGCCTTCTAATGTTGATGGGCGCTGCCTATGGCGCAAAGAAGATCTACAGGATGAAAAAGTAATCAGGCTGGTAACGGCCTGAAGACTTAAAATATTTCAAATGCGATATGCTGCATTAAGTGGCGTATCGCATTTTTTTATGTTATTTTGGCTGCATTAAATTTTCGCGGGTGAATAAGAGTGATTTATATTTTGGAAAGCCGGAAAGGAAGGCGCCGGCTCAGGTTATACTTATACATTTACTGATTATTCCTGCATTGTTTTTGATACATCTTCAAGGCATCACACAACCTGTGGAAAAGCCTTTTCCATTCATACCGTTTGAACAGATCAGGTACAAAGTATCCTACAATCTGGGCTTTATCTGGCTGGATGCCGGGGAGGTATTATTCAGATCGGACACTGTAACCTTCGGAGGCGAACCGGCGATTAGCCTTTATAGTTTTGGAACTTCATACCAGATTTATGATATCCTTTACACAGTACGCGACAGGTTTAGTTGCGTAGCCGGAACAGTTGGGCTTGAGCCCATTCTTTTCACGGAAGACGTTTGGGAGGGCAAAAGGCGGAGGAATTCGGAATTGTGTTTCAGGCATGATGAAGCCAAACTCAGGGTTGCTTTCTCAGAGGAGAAGTCACCGGGAAGGGACACGGTCGTTCCCTTACGGCCCGGATGCCGTGATGTGCTCACGGCAGTGTATTATTTGCGCTCGCTGGATTATGACGGTTTTTTGCCCGGAGACAGCCTTAGGATTTGTGTTTACAGCAGGTATGAAGAGAGGGAGTTAACCGTCTTATATCACGGTAAAGAGAATATTGTAACCCGTATGGGAGATAATTATCTTTGTCACCGGTTCAGCGCTGTTTTATTCGGTGGGACGATATTCAGGGAAGGTGAGGCAGTTAATGCATGGGTCACGGCTGACCAACGGAAAGTACCGGTATTGGTGGAAGCAGATATTTTGGTGGGTTCAATCAAAGTGTATCTTGATGAGTATACCGCTACGGATTGGGATTACAAAAAATGAACGGCTCCATCAAGCTGCATAACTCCTGCTAATAGAAAAACGCTTCGCATTTTTATAATAAAAAGCAGTATCCAAAAATGAAAGAGATGCCGTTTGCTGACATTTTCATAAGGATATCGATTTGATTCTTTTCTTTTTGTTATTTTCGTGGATTCATTCAACACTGTATGCCGGACGTATTGTCATATTTGAGGAACCACTATTCTGCAATAACCAGGATATCGCTGTTGCTCGCAGCAGTGGCTTTTTTAGTCTTTATTTTTCCCAAAGAGGGTAAGTTTAAATATGAATATCAAAAAGGAAAGCCATGGCTGCACGATAACATTATTGCCCCCTTTGATTTTTCAATACTTAAGACAGAGGAAGAGTTGTCCGCAGAAAGAGAGGAAGCGCTGAAGACACTCAAGCCGTATTTCCGGAAAAAGAACGAAGATGTTGATAAGGTGCTTTCCACTTTCAGGGAGGAGTTTGAAAGAAAATGGAATGCAAAATACAGTAATTACGGCGGAAGGGAAGATAAGAAAGAAGCAAGCTATGTTTTTGCCCGCAGTTTGTTCGATACAATTGTTTCAAAAGGCATCGTTGAGCGTCATCCTGAATTTGAATCGCTGGGTGAGGATTCCCATATTCTGCTTCTCAGCGGAAATGTTGCGGAGGAGAAAAAACCGGGAGACTTTTTCACTATCCAATCAGCCGACCGGTTTATTCAGCAAAAAGTAAGAGCCAATCCGGAGGTTGAACAGGATTTTCTGATTGGTTTTTTAGAGGAGAACATCGTCAGGAATGTTGTTTTTGACCCGGAGAAAACAGATCAGGAGAAGTCGGCCGCCCTTGAACGGATAAGTTTGACCCACAGCCTGGTACAATCGGGGGAGCGGATTATTTCCAAAGGCGACCTTGTGACCATTGACAGGTTCCAGTTGCTGGAATCTTTGCGGTATGCATACGAAAAAAAAATGGGGGTTGCGTTCAGGTATGCCGGAATACTGACCGGACAGGTGGTGCTGTTGTTTATCAGCATATTTGCCCTGTTTCTTTTTCTGCTCTTTTTCAGAAAAGACATCTATCTTGAAAACAAAAAGATCATTCTCATCCTGATCCTCATTGTGGGTATGGTATATCTTGCGAGAGTGATCATGAAATCAGAAATCTCTTATATCCATGTTTTGCCTGTATGCCTTATCCCCATCATTATCCGGGTATTTTTTGATACCCGGCTTGCACTGTTTGTCCATCTGATAAGCATTATCATCATTGGGTTTCTGGTGCCGAACAGCTTTGAATTTGTGTTTCTGCAGTTGTTTGCCGGCATCATTACCATTCTGAGTATTGCCAGGCTTGAACGCAGGTCTCAGTTCTTTCTCACTTCCATGATGATATTCATCACCTACTCCATTATTTATGTCGGGATGACCCTTACCCAGGAGGGTAACCTCGGGGACATCAACTTTAACAATTTTATACTTTTCGGAATCAGTGCAATAATGACACTCTTTTCATATCCGATTATTTTTATTTTTGAGAAGGTTTTTGGACTGATCACCGATGTAACGCTCATGGAGCTTTCAAACACAAATAATCCTTTGCTTAGGGAGCTTGCCCTCAAAGCCCCCGGCACATTTCAGCATTCGATGCAGGTTGCCAATCTGGCGGAAGAGGCCGCATTTACTGTAGGGGCCAATCCATTGCTGGTCAGGACCGGGGCCATGTATCATGATATCGGCAAAATGGACGTGCCTCTTTATTTCGTTGAAAATCAATCCACGGGGGTCAACCCACATGATGAACTCACCTATGATGAAAGTGCCAGGGTAATTACCAGCCATGTTTATAATGGTATTGAACTGGCCAAAAAAAATAAACTTCCTGAACAGATCATAGATTTTATACGTACCCATCATGGAGAGAAGAAGGCAGACTACTTTTACACTCTTCAGAAAAAAGAAAGCCCGGATGAGGATTTTGATGAAAGCGCATTTAAATATCCCGGCCCCAATCCTTTTTCTATTGAAACGGCCATATTGATGATGGCAGATTCAGTGGAAGCAGCTTCAAGAAGCCTTAAAAACCCTGATGAAGAATCTATGGGAAACCTTGTTGAAAGCATCATCGACAGGCAATTGTCGCAGGGATTGTTTTCAAATGCCGACATCACCCTGAGAGACATTTCCAGAATCAAGAAGATATTTAAGAAGAAATTACTGAGCATTTATCATCTGCGCATTGAATATCCTGCATGATTCCATAATAATACAAATATGCAACGATCTCTGTTATTGGTTTTTTTCTGTGGAGTTATCCCGGCAATTCTGATGGGTCAGGGGTATACTTTCAGCGCGGCCAATGAAACATTCAGCCCTCTTGAAAACGCAACCGATCTTACGGAAGGCCAGCCCTGGAATAATTTGCAGTTTAAGGTGCCGCTTGATTACGGATTTGAGTTTTACGGGGAGGTGTTCGATACCTTATATATCAGGGGATATGTGCATTTCGATGCTTCCGACACGTATTTTATAAATTCATTCGGCGTTCTTTTTGCTGACAGGGGAAATTCACCTGTTTTATACAAAGTGGAAGGAAATGCCGGCGCCAGGATAACGAAAATTGAATGGAGAAATATGGGATTCTGGGCTGAAGGATTTCTTGCCGGCACACTTCAGGATTATGTCAGCCTTCAGTTGTGGCTCCATGAGGGAACCAACACGGTTTCTGTTCATATCGGGCCTTCTTCCGTTGTAAATCCTGATACTTCCTACTATGGGAAAACCGGACCTGCCATAGGAGTGTATCATATCAAACAGTACATCCCTGAATTCCTGATCGAATCGCTTTCACTTGGAGGTGATCCGGCAAAGCCGGAGGCGATTTTCAATGATCATGAACTTAATGTCTGCCTCTCCGGAACGCCTGCCGATGGAGCGGCATATAAGTTTTCATATATACCGGGAGGTTACAGCGAGAATGTCCTTTCACAGGTTTCGGTTTATCCCAATCCTGCCGGAAGCGTTTTATTTGTGAACTACGAAAAAGGTTTCAGGAGGAATGTGGAATTGTTTGTTTTTTCATCAGACGGAAAAAGGATTGACTGCCCTTCCCGGCTTGTCAATGATCATGTGTTGCGTTTTGATGTGGCCGGTCTCAATCAGGGCTTGTATCTGATCAGGATCTTAAGTGGCGGGGAAGCCCTTCAGGCCAGGTTTCTTAAGCATTGAATTCCCTGTATGCCCCGGCAATCCTGATGGCCTCAAATGCCTCCTTAACATCGTGAACCCTAAGAATATCCACCCCGTTTAGCAGGGCAATGGTATTCAGCGACACTGTCCCCTGAAGGGCTGTTTCGGGGCGGGTGCCTAAAACTCCGTTGATCATCGATTTCCTTGAGAGGCCTGCCATAACAGGGAATCCCGGTTTTTGAAATTCACTGATATGTGCCAATAAGCGGTAATTGTGTTCCAATGTTTTCCCAAAGCCAAAACCCGGATCAAGGATAATGTTTTCCGATTTACCGGCAGAATGAAGAAGGTTAAGCCTTTGGAAAAAATAATGGCGGACTTCTTCCACCACATCTGAATAGCAGGGGTTTACCTGCATAGTTTCCGGATGGCCTGAAATGTGCATTAAAACATATCCAACCTGATGTGCAGCAACCACTTCGAACATCCTTTCATCCAATGTGCCCCCGGAAATGTCGTTGATGATGTCAACCCCTTCGGAAATGGCAAATTCTGCAACAGAAGCTCTGTAAGTATCCACAGACAGTATAATTTCAGGGAAGGTTTTACGCAATAACCTTACCACTGATTCAAGGCGGGACAATTCATCATCAGGTGATACCTCTTTGGCTCCCGGACGGGTTGAAACGGCCCCAATGTCAATGATATCTGCCCCGTCATTCAGCATTTTTTCACATTGTCGCAACCCATCCTCCTTTTTCAGAAACCAGGCTCCGTCATAAAACGAATCGGGAGTGATGTTCAGGATACCCATAACCGCCGGATTTGTAAATTTCAGTATTTTACCGCCGGGGAAATGCATATTTTTTGCACCTAAGGAGGTCCGGTTTTTCACTTTTGCATCATTTTTAAAATATTTCGCTAATTTAGACATTTCATAACGTAAACAAATTAATATATTTGCCCGGAAAGATAGCTGACAGGCAAAAGAAAAGCGGATGGAAAACAAAGAATATATGGGTAATACATCGGGTCAGTTTGATAAAATCATCGAAGGCTGCAAGTCGGTATTTGTCAATAAAATGAAAGACTACGGCACGGCATGGCGGATTCTCCGCGCGTCCTCCCTCACCGATCAGATATATATCAAAGCCAACCGTATCAGGAGCATTGATTCCAAAGGTTCACATAAGATCAACGAAGGAGTTTTCACTGAGTTTCAGGGTATTGTCAATTATTCTGTGATGGCCCTCATCCAGCTTGAACTGGGCCCGGCAGAGGAGCCTGACCTGGCTGAAGATCAGGCAGGCATTTTATACGATAAATATACAGGTATTTCCAAATCCCTCATGGAGGACAAGAACCATGATTATGGCGAGGCCTGGAGAAATATGAGAATCAGCTCCCTTACCGATATCATCCTTATGAAACTGCACAGAATAAAGCAGATCGAAGACAGGAAAGGGAAAACGGATTTTTCAGAAGGACTCGACGCCAATTACCTTGATATAGTTAATTATGCCGTTTTTGCATTGATCAAATTGAGCGAAGAATAAGGAAAGGTTGAAATTTAGCATTGTATGGAAAAATTTAAAAGGCAGGCGTTGGGATGGGTTATTATCGTTGCAGGAATAATTTCAGGTTGTTTTATTTATTTTGTGGAAGGATACAGCCTTCCTTTCCTGGTTTTCAATATTA
>JAFGME010000032.1 GCA_016927695.1 Bacteroidales bacterium | reverse complement strand
ATTAAAAACCTTTGCGCCTCTGCGTCTTTGCGGGAAAAATAAAACATTGCGACTTTGCGAGAAATAATAAATATTATGACAGAAAACGAAATATCAAAAATAATTGTCAATACCTGCTTCCAAATTCACAAAGAACTGGGGCCGGGTTTATTCGAGTCTGTTTATGAAGGAATACTGTTTTATGAACTCACACAACAAGAATTAAAAGTTTCAAAGCAACAAGCAATTCCTGTTATTTGGAAAGAAATTAAAATGGATCAGGGTTTCAGGGCTGATTTAATCGTTGAAAATAAGGTATTAATTGAAATAAAATCAGTAGAAAGCATAGCTCCGGTTCATCAAAAACAAGTTCTTACATATTTGAAATTAACAGGATTGAAGTTAGGTATATTGATTAATTTTAACGAAGCACTAATAAAAAATGGAATTACCAGGATTGTAAACAATTTGTAATTGCACGCAAAGTCGCCAAGACGCCAGGAATAAACCTTTGCGCCTCTGCGTCTTTGCGGGAAAAATAAAGCATTGCGACAGGATTGTAAACAATTTGTAATTGCACACAAAGTCGCCAAGACGCCAGGAATAAACCTTTGCGCCTCTGCGTCTTTGCGGGAAAAATAAAACATTGCGACTTTGCGAGAAATAAATAAAACATTAAACCACATAAGATTTACTTTTGTTGAACAAATAAGAAAATTATAAGTTATATCAATAAAATGCTTGTATGGGCAAAGCAGTAATGGTTACAGGAGGATCAGGCTACATCGGCTCCTGGGTGGTGAAAGGACTACTCGAAAAAGGTTACACTGTCAGAGTTACAGTGAGGGACAGGAAAAACACCGGCAAATACGAACATCTGACCGATCTTGCCAAAGGTTCGCAGGGCAGGCTGGAAATATGGGAAGCCGATCTCCTGAAGGAGGGTTCTTTCGATAAGGCTGCCAGAGGTTGTTTTGCCGTGATGCACATAGCCTCTCCATTTACGCTCAGGTTCAAAGATCCGCAAAAGGAACTCATTGAACCGGCGCTCAACGGAACACGCAACGTGCTAAGCGCTGCCACCCGCTCAGGGACTGTCAGAAAGGTGGTACTCACTTCCAGCGTGGCTGCCGTCCACGGCGATACTATTGACATGAAAGAGAAGGGACTGAAGGAGTTCACCGAAGAGCATTTCAATTACTCCAGCTCTGCAAAGCGCCAGCCTTATTCTTTCTCCAAGGTGCTGGCAGAAAAGGAGGCCTGGAAGATGGAAGAGTCCCGGAAAAACTGGAAGCTGGTGGTCATCAACCCTTCCTTTGTGGTGGGTCCCTCGCTGACCGGTACTACCGATTCGGAATCCCTGAATTTCATGAAAAACATCCTGCAAGGCAAATTTAAAATGGGCGCTCCCGAACTCTGGTTCGGCTTCGTGGATGTCCGTGATGTGGCAAATGCCCATATTCTGGCCCTTGAGAACCCAAAAGCAGCTGGAAGGCATATCCTTGCCGAACGCACCATGAATATGCTTGAGCTGGCTGGTATAATACGCGGCCTGTTCGGCGACAAG
Organism: Bacteroidales bacterium; assembly: GCA_016927695.1. Taxonomy (GTDB): domain Bacteria; phylum Bacteroidota; class Bacteroidia; order Bacteroidales; family JAFGHD01; genus JAFGHD01. The sequence goes on along the minus strand of JAFGME010000032.1, from coordinate 7,355 downwards.
TATAAGCTTCCGGCAAAGAATTCCCCGAAATTACTGATGTACCTCATCGGGCCCATGTTTGGAGTAAATGCCAGGTTCGTCAGGAGGAATGTCGGTTACCCCCTTAAGCTCAATACCTCCAAAAGCCGCAATATCCTGGGGCTGACTTATACCCACATCGAAAAAAGCATCGAGGACATGGTGAAACAGATGCATGAGATGGAGATCGTTTGATGTGATCTGTGAAAACGTGCTTCCCTGAACTGCGGTTTTTCTCCCCCTTTATTCAGATAAATCTTTACAACCTTTTGATATACAACAGTTTATCATCTCCATAGTCATAAAAGTCCTCAAGCCGGGCCTTTAGCAGATAACCGTTTCTGCTGTAAAAATTTTGTGTGGGGAGGTAAAGCTCTTTGGAAGAGGTTTCAATCACCACGTTTTTTCCCCCGCTTGCAGCAATTTTTTCTTCTGACAGGGTTAGAAGCCTGCTGCCGATGCCTTTGCCCTGCCATTCTTTGCCTGTTACGATCCAATACAGGTCCCAGCTGAGCAGTGAGCAAGGTATTTGCCCAAAGCAGGTGTATGCCACGGTTTTTCCTCCTGATTCAGCGATCACGAAATGGTAACCGCTGCTTTCCCCTTTTCGTACCCTCTCTTCCACAAGCTCTGCCGCCACATCCACTTCATCGGCACGGAAGAATCCTGTTTCTTCAACCATATTCCTGATTACAGAAATGTCGCTCAACAGTGGTTCGCTGCGGCAGGTAATCTCAAAGGTCATAACTTATTTTTAAATGCTGCATCAATGATATGGGAAGTCATACGTGTGTAACTCATTCCTTCACGGCTGCAGGCAGCAAAAAAACCTGCATCAGGCGAAAGGCAGGGATTGGCGTTGACCTCAAGGATGTATGGCCGGTTGTTTTCATCCAGCCTCATGTCAACCCTGGCATAACCTCCCAATCTGAACACTGACGCGCTTTTCAGTGCCAGTTCCATCAATGTTTCAACCAGCTTCGCGTCAGAGGCTTTGTGGTCGAAAGTGCGGACGGTGTTCAGGTACTCAAAGCTGTCTTCGTGCCATTTGGATTCATATCCGAGGATGCGGGGCTTGCCCTCAGGGTAGTTTTGATACCTGATTTCTGCAGGAGTAAAGGCCTTCCACCCGGAAGCCGTTTCCAAAAGGGTAACATTGAATTCCCTTCCATCAATGTATTCTTCAAAAAACCATTCACGGATCCCTGACCGGAGCAGCTTACCCAGTGTTTCCGGTGCGCCGGAGGAGTAAACCACATTCTCATCCCTGATCCCCACCGAGGCATCCTCCCATACCGGCTTAAGAATGAACCTCTTATCGTCAGGTAAAACGCCGGCATCTCCCTGTCTGAAAAACAGTGGTGTGGGCAGGGCGTGGCTTACCAGCAATTCTTTAGCCTTCACCTTGTCGGTGGTGATATTCAGGCCATACTGACCTGTTCCTGTGTAGGGGAGCCCTGCAAAATCAAGCATGGCTGTCACCAGATGGATCAGTCGCCCCTGCCCGCCAAGAGTTTCAACCAGGTTGACCACCACATCGGGTTTGCCCTTGAGCAGGGAGTGATAAAGTTTTTCGAGGTTCAGACTGACAGGAACTTTTTTCACCCGGCTAAAACCCATCTCTTTAAGTGAATTTTCAATGGCCTGAGCCTGAACCAGCACGTCGAGTTCATCAGGGGGTGCGTTTTCAGGCAGTTTTTGATGCAGAATCCATGCCTTTTTCATCTCAGTCAGGGTATTTCAGTTGATAACGCCGGAGGGCGCTTCTCATGATCTTTTCCAACAGATCTTTATAGGAAATGCCATGCATTCTGCTGAGGATCGGAAGGTCGGAATGGACGGGATGCAAGCCGGCCAGCGGGTTGATCTCAATGAAATTCGGGATTCCTGCGGCATCAAGCCGTATATCCACCCTGGCAGCATCTGAACATTCCAGCACGCGGTAGGAGTCCAGGGCCAGCTTTCCGATTCTTTCTGCCAGCTCCCCATCCGTTTTGAAATATTTTACCCTTTGTTCATATTCGGCCTTGTTGGTGTACGAATACACTTCTTTCTCGGCCTTTGTATCGAGCGCAACCTCCATGACGCCTGTCAGTTCGGCCTCTTTGCCTGTTCCGGTGATGCCTGCAGTGAACTCCCTTCCCGGAAGGAAAACCTCCACCAGCACAGGCTGCCTGAAGGTCTGAAGCAGGTAAAGGCACACTTTTTCCAGGCCCGCTTTATCAAGGATTACCGAGGTGGCATTGATTCCCTTACCTGTGCCTTCTGCCAGAGGCTTGGCGAACAGGGGGAACGGCAGGTTGATCCTGTCAATGTCGGATTTTTCATACACAACATAAAAATCAGGAGTGGCTAATCCGGCATCACGGATCACTCTCTTTGTCAATGCTTTGTGAAGCGTGAGGGAGAGAGGGACAGGCCCGGAGAAAACGTATGGTATGTTGTAGGCTTCCAACAGGGCAGGCACCTGTGCTTCCCTCCCTGTGCCCTGTAACCCTTCACAGATGTTGAAAACAATGTCCCACCTGGCTCCTTCATTCACTTTCTTAACCAGTTGCCACACATTGCCGATACGCACTGTGTTAAATCCAAGATCATTAAGGGTACTCTCAATGCCGTAAATGGTATCTTCCCCGTCAAATTCAGCGACTTCCTCCTCTGAATATCCCATTTTCAGGTAGTCGGTCTTCAGGTCAAAGGTCAGTCCAACCGTCAATTCCTTGCTCTTCATCACTGATAGTCGGGATAGGTATAAATTTTACCTTCAAAATTTTTCAGGATAACATTGCCGTTTTTCTTTCCCTGGTAGTATTCGGGCAACAGAGGGATTTTACCTCCTCCGCCGGGCGAATCGATCACATAATGCGGAACGGCAAGCCCTGAAGTGTGCCCCCTTAACCCCTGTATGATTTCGAGCCCCTTCTCAACGGGTGTCCTGAAATGCGATGAGCCCGGAATGGGGTCGCACTGGTATATATAATAAGGTCTTACCCTGGCTTTCAGCAATTCGTGCATCAACGTCTTCATGGTCTCCACATCATCGTTGATACCTTTCAGCAGAACGGTCTGACTTCCTAAGGGGATACCTGCGCCGGCCAGCCGCGAACAAGCCATTTTGGTTTCGATGGTCAGCTCCTCCGGATGGGTAAAATGAATGTTGATATATAATGGCTGGTATTTCTTCAGTATTTTAACCAGCGAGGGTGTTATTCTCTGGGGCAGCACTACCGGAGCTTTTGTGCCGATTCGCACCATCTCTATATGAGGTATGGTAAACAGGCTGTTCAGGAGGTAATCAATCAATGAATCAGGGAGAGTAAGAGGATCGCCCCCTGAAATGATCACATCCCTGATTTGCTTTGTGTTTCTTATGTATTCAAGGGCTTCCTGCCAGTAATGTGTGGAGAGGGGCGATTTCGCTTTTTCGGCCACCATGTGTGTCCGGGTGCAATACCGGCAGTAAGCAGCGCAAAATCCCGTGACAAGGAAAAGGGCCCTGTCAGGATAACGGTGCACCAGATTGGGAACAGGGCTTTGGTTCTCTTCCCCCAGGGGATCGGAAATCTCGCAGGCGGAAATGTAGAGTTCCTTTTCCACCGGCACCATGCAGCGCCTCAGCGGATGGTTCGCATCATCCCCGTCCATCAGACTCAGATAGTAAGGGGTAATCCTGACGGGAAGCGATTTAGGCCTGTTGTTTTTAAATAGCTCATCCCCGCTTAAGTTCAGATAATGCTCAAGCTCGCTGTATGACCTGGCGCTGTTTTTTAATTGCCAGTGCCAACTGTTCCAGTCTTTAAAACTGATACCGGGGAAGAATTTTTCTTTGAATTCCTGCGTTCTGCGATTGACAGGAAAAATGAATCGGGTTTCGGATGGCAGGCCTTGTTGGTTAATGCTTTGCTCCGCGGCTCGGCCGGAGGGAGGCTCTGAATCGGGCTCCTCAAAACTTTTTGAAGTTACACCCGCTGTGATCGGCTCATTCATCGTTATGATTTTCTAAGTTATAACATGCTGAAATACAAAATTTTAATTATTAATTAATTCAAATTTAAAAAAGCCTGCAAGAGTAATACTTTTTTTAATATTAAATCAAAAAAAAAGAATAAAACTTTTGAACCGGAAAAAAATATATAATTAATTGAAAAACAATGTGCTTTTTATGAAATCTGTTCACAATACCGACCAGCGGTAAGTGAATCAGTCTTGCTTTTATGTCACAAGGATTTGGTACTATAACAACCGGAATTACAGGAGATCCGGATCAGGTTTTTTGCTTTTTCTTTTTGGCTGCGGGAAACAGAACATTGTTCAGGATCAAACGGTAACCCGGTGAATTGGGATATAAATTCAGGTCAGTGGGCGGATCGCCTACAAAATGCTGATAATCTTCAGGATCATGCCCTCCGAAGAATGTCCACATTCCGTTTCCATATTCCCCATGGATGTAACGGACTTCGTTTAACCCTTTGTTTTCACCCATCACCAGCACATCGGGCTTAAGATATTTCCTGCCGAAAGCCGTGGTTTGTCCCATGAATCCGCTTAGCAGCATGGTATGATTCTGGCATAGCATGGTCGGAACGGGATCCCATTTGGCTGAAAACTCAAACAGTGTGAAAACATCATTGGCCTGGTTGACTCTCCTTTGTCCAGGATCAACATCGATCGAGGATATTTCATACTCGTATGGATTGTGGCTGATCTGAAAATCTTTGAATGCGAAGCAGTTGGAATAATTCAGCTTCATCTGGGCATCCGGATCCGGGGGATCCCCGTCGAACATCGCATCGCAAATGTCAACACCCTCGGCTGCAAGCGCTACATCGTAGCTGTCGGGCGCCGAACACATCGAAAAAAGATACCCTCCGCCTGCTGTGAAATCCCTGATTTTCTTCGCAACGGCAAGCTTGCACTGTGATACTTTTGAAAAACCGAGTTTGGCTGCAATCTCTTCATTGATCCTCACATCCTCCTGGTACCATTGGGCATTCCTGTACCGTGCCCAGAATTTCCCATACTGCCCGGTAAAATCTTCATGATGCAGATGCAGCCAGTCGTACAAAGGCAACACCCCCTCCAACACCTCCTCATCATATACCACATCGTAAGGAATTTCAGCATAAGTCAGAACCAATGTCACTGCATCGTCCCACGGCAGCTTGTTTTTGGGCGAATAGACCGCAATTTTCGGGGCTTTGTGGAGTTTTACCTCGTCCATATTCGCCTGTGGGTCGGCAATTTCAAGCAGGATGGCATGAGCTTGCGCATCGGCGATAATCTGGTAACTTACACCCCTTATCACACATTCCTGTTCGATCAGTTCATGGTATTTGCACATGAAACTGCCTCCACGGTAGTTCAACAGCCAGCTCACTTCAACTTCCTGCTGCACCACCCAGTATGCAATACCGTAAGCTTTGAGGTGGTTTTTCTGGGTCTCATCCATGGGAATGAGAAGATAAGCCCCGAAAGCGATTCTCACGAAGGCTGTCAACAATATGATGAGGGTCAGTTTTCTGATCATAATTATGTAAACGTTTGACACTTTACCTATATTATGTGATTGTGCGGCAAGCGCGCTGCAAAGATAACGAAATACATTCAGGGTTTGTCAGAAGGGAGTTTCGTCCTCCTCCATATCGTTGAGCTTCGACTGAACAGTGAAGGCATTTCCCGGCTGGATGTCATCATCACTGTAATAATCCTGAACAGGATAATCTTCGTCGCCATAATCTGTGAACCTTGCATATTTGTCGATGAACTTCAGCCTTACATCCGCAATGGGGCCGTTTCTGTGCTTTGCAATGATGACTTCGGCCAGTCCTTTGGTGGGATTGCCTTGTTCGTCCTGATCAATTTTGTAATACTCGGGCCTGTAAATGAACAAAACCAGGTCGGCATCCTGCTCAATGGCGCCGGATTCCCTGAGGTCTGAAAGTATAGGCCTTTTGGAACCGCCGCGGGTTTCAACAGACCGGTTTAACTGTGAAAGCGTGATGACGGGAACATTCAGTTCTTTCGCAAGGCTTTTCAATGAACGTGAAATGGCGCTGATCTCCTGTTCGCGGTTGCCTTTATTGTCACCGCCGGTTGACATCAACTGTATGTAGTCAACGATGATCATCTCTATTTTGTGCTGTGCACGCAGCCTGCGGCATTTGGCCCTGAGTTCAAAAATGGAGAGGGCAGGGGTGTCGTCAATGTACAGGGGGGCATCAATCAGCTTACCGATCTTGGCATTGAGCTGCTCCCACTCATAGTTCTCAAGATTTCCCTTCCTCAGCTTATCGGCAGAAAGCCTGGTTTCACTACTTATCAGACGTGTAACAAGTTGCAGGGATGACATCTCAAGGGAGAAAAAGGCGACAGGCATATCAAAATCAACGGCGATGTTTCTCGCCATGGAAAGGACAAAAGCCGTTTTTCCCATGCCGGGTCTTGCCGCCAGTATGATGAGGTCCGATTTCTGCCACCCTGAGGTGATGCGGTCCAATTCAGTATAGCCCGAAGGAACTCCCCTGAAAGTGCCGTCATGATCCTTGGCCTTTTTGATCTCCTCCAAAGCGTTCCGGATCAGCGATTGCATATCATCATACTTCCTCCTGAAATTGCTGTCTCCCACAACAAAAAGTTCTTTCTCCGTTTCATCCAGCAACTCCAGAACATCGGTGGCATCTTCGTATGCTTTTTTAATGGTTATGTTCGATATCCTGATGAGCTCCCTTTGTATGTACTTTTCAGTGATAATGCGGGTGTGATACTCAATATGGGCCGATGAAGCCACCCTGTTGGTCAGTTGTGTGATGTAGTAAGCCCCGCCAATTACATCCAGTTTGCCCATGGTTTTGAGTTCGCTGGTAACTGTAAGGATATCAATAGGTTGCGATTTATTGAAAAGCCTCTGAATGGCTAAGTAGATGATCTGGTGAGCCTCCTTGTAGAAAACTTCAGGTTTAAGGTTGTCTATGACTAATGTCAGCGCATTTTGCTCAAGCATCAGCGCTCCCAGCACTGCCTCTTCAAGATCAACTGCCTGCGGCGGGATTTTCCCATGCTCTGCAAAGGCTTCTGCCAACGGATGGGCACTCAGTCTTCCGCTTTTTCTTTCTCTTAAAATCTGTGATTTTTCCTGCTCTTCTGACATGTTTCAAAAGTACTACTAAAAGCCTCCTTCCAATCATTAATCCTGTTTTTTTTTCAACATTGTTATCCATATCTCATTAACAATTCATGCGAAAGTGTTGAGGATCAAAATCAAGATTATTTATTTTTTAACCATATTGTTTTTTACTTTTACACGGCAAAATTTTTGATAGTATGAAAATCATCTGCAT
>JAFGME010000223.1 GCA_016927695.1 Bacteroidales bacterium | reverse complement strand
TATCTGGCGCCTTCGGGGATGGGAATGACTCATTATGAAAATGGTGTAATAAACAATACTACCGGAATTTATATTAATTCTTCCTCAGTTTACCTTGACAACGGTTATAATGATATCTATCATGAAGATACTACCCATCCTTACTATTACATCTATAAAACAAACGATGTAAGGATTACGGCAAGAAATAATTACTGGGGATCAACGGATACAGCGGTAATTAATGATCATTTGTATCCGAGCAGCGATTTTTGGATAACTCCCATCTGCACGACTTCCCAATCACAGTATAAAGAAGGCAATCCTATTGAATACGAACTTCTGCAGGATGCATTGGAGTACTTATATAATGAAGAATACTCCAATGCAGAAAATACTTTTAAAAGCATCATATCCTCTTATCCTGAAACCCCGGAAGCCTACCAATCGGTTTCAGGCCTGTATGCCTGTTACATGGAGTCAGGAAACAACTGGACAGCTTATGAATACTACCTGCAACAATTGAGGCAGGACACAACCTATCAACACCTGGAAAAACTACTTTTCGGCTACATGAACCTCTGCCTCAGGGCACAGGGCAGATACAATGATGCCATATACAATTATGAGTCTGTTTTGCTGAATGATCCGACATACAACGATTCGGTGTTCGCAGTGATCAACATCGGCAACACTTATCTCGAAGCGCAGAACAGTTACAAGTCGGCCACAGGCATTTTCAGTTACCTCAGGCCGGAATCAACCACGGCACATGCAGTAAAAACCAAGAAACTGCTACTTTCTCTTCATGATGAAGAACCTGCAATACAATTTGTGCATCCACAAAGTGAACATTGGCTGGGCCAGAATTTCCCCAACCCGTTTACAACTTCAACCTCGATAGAAATATTCATTGCTGAACAATCAAATGTCAGGATCAGAATTTTTAATACAATGGGAGTGAATGTAAATGAACTCAATCCGGGTTCACTTAACGAAGGAAGTTACAGGGTCGAATTTTCTAATCCACAATTGAAAGACGGATTATATTACTATACGCTGGAGGTGAACGGGGAGAAAATTGGTACAAAAAAGATGATCGTCAGAAAGTAATAAACCCAATGTTTTGTCTTTACTTTTCCAGCGATCGCAACACCCTGTAACCCCAGGCCGGCAACGCTGCGGTGTAGTGGCCCGGCAGGTTTACCTCTTCATTTGAGAATACATCTTTATAATCACCGGTGAAACTTCCTGCATTAAATTCCAGCGCAGTTTCCTTATCTGATAGATTGGCGAAACAAACGAGCCTGCAATTGTCTTTTGCCCTTCCGAAAGCCAGCAGGCAGGGGTTCTCTCCTGTTTGAAAGAATTCCGTTTTTCCGCCAAAAGAACCGTTCCATAATGCCGGACAATCCGTTTTGAGGTTAGTCAGCGTAGTGTAGAAAGCTCCCTGTTCAGGATTGGCTGTCCAATCAATGGTATCCTTGTCAAAAAACCTGAGGCGTTTGTTCAATCCCGCTTCCTGGCCGCTGTAGATCAAAGGCATACCGGGAAGAGTAAAAGAGAGCACGGCAAAAGTCCCGGATCCGTCACCCAGCCTTTCCTTAACGGTTCCGTTCCAGGAATTCTCGTCATGGTTGGTTATAAAGTTCATCCTGTAAGCTTCACTGCCATAAACACTGTCGTTTTTCACGAAATAGGCCGCCAGGTCAACGGCCTTCTTTTCCCCCCTGGCTATACTATTATATAAATGATGCAACTCCCATGCATAGCTCATTTCGAACGCCTTTTTATGATGATCTGCCTGTTCTGCCTCTGCCAGCATGAACACCGGTTTAATCTTATCAAGTTCCTCCCTTGCTTTTTCCCAGAATGCTGTTGGCACCATGCCTGCCACATCGCAGCGGTATCCATCTATACCGGCTTCTTTCACCCAGAATTTAAGAGCGTCAATCATAGCTTCGGCAAGCCCGGGACTCTCATAATTGAGATCGGCGACATCTGACCAGTCGTAAGGCGACACGATGTTTCCGGCCGTGTCGTGCGAATACCATTCGGGGTGTTCCGTTACCCATGCATGGTCCCAGGCAGTGTGGTTGGCCACCCAATCGATGATGATTTTAAACCCCATTTTATGTGCTTCATTTACAAGTTCTTTGAAATCATCCATTGTTCCGAATTCAGGATTAACGGCTTTATAATCCTTTACAGAATAATAGCTCCCTAATGTACCTTTTCTGTTTATTTCGCCTATGGGATGGATGGGCATCAGCCACAGTATTTCCACGCCGAGCGATTTCAGGCGGGGCAGATGCTTACGAAAGGCATCAAAAGTGCCTTCAGGTGTAAACTGCCGGATGTTCACTTCGTAAATGGTTGAATTACTGCTCCATTCCGGGTACATCCCGCTAAGCTGGCCTGTACTTTCAGGCCTGTTGGCCGGGCTGCACAAATTCAGGGTCAGTCCTGTGAAAATCAATACACTGAATGTCAGAAACCTGACATTCTTACGGGGTAATTCAGAAAAGTGGGTCATATTGCATGTTTTTGCAAAAATAAAACTAATTTTCATTTTCTGTAACAGCCCGGAAGGCTTGATAAAAATATACATACATTTGCAACCTTATGAATCGTATCAGGCGGTATTACATCTATTGGACTGTTTTTATCTGCGGGGCCGTTGTAATGGCTTTTGAAATCACAGGGGCCAGGATACTGGGACCGTACACGGGTACCTCAATGTTTGTATGGGCTGCGCTCATCGGTGTGATCCTGACAAGCCTCAGCATCGGATATATGACCGGTGGCCGGCTGGCCGACAGACGCGGCAGCTACGGCAGTTTAGGCCGCATCATCGTTCTTTCAGGCCTGTTCATCATCGCAGTATCGCTTGTAATGAAACCATTGCTGCTGAAAGTAACCGGTTTATTGCCGGATGAAAGGACAGCTTCAGTGGTTGCCTCCTTAATCCTTTTCGCCGGCCCCGCCCTTCTCCTGGGAATGGTTTCACCTTATGCAGCCAGGCTGGAAATTTCAGAGGTCAGTACCAGCGGAATGACCGTCGGGAATCTCTACGCATTGTCGACCCTGGGAAGCATCACCGGGACACTGGCTGCAGGCTTTGTGCTCATTCCTTTGTTCAGGATTTCATTGATACTGGTCATCATGGCTTCCATTCTCATTGTTACCGGGCTCCTGATGATATTTATATTCCCGGCCGGCAAATCAATTTCTCATGTTTATGAAAATGAAAAAAACTAATCTTCTGTTTCTGAGTCTCATTTTAGCCGTTGCCGCCGCACACTTATCATGCAGCCGGCAACAGCCATTTGAAAAGCCTGTGGTGATTGCCCTTTCAAAAGGCTCACCTTCGGATACATACCAGACTTACACGAAATGGTTAGGTGATACTGAGGCCGAAATAGTATTCGTTAACCTTTACAAAAAAGGATTGGATTCAGCCCTTGCCACACTTGACCGGTGCGACGGGCTGTTGCTCACCGGAGGGGAAGACATTGATCCCGGATGGTACGGAATGGCAGATTCTTCAGGGCTTAGCGAGCCTCCCGATCTTTACAGGGATTCCCTGGAGTACGCGCTGCTCGGAAAAGCGCTGTCCCTTAATATCCCTGTGCTTGGTATATGCAGGGGATTGCAGATGATCAATGTATTTATGGGCGGTACACTGTACTTTGACCTTCCGGCAGAGCTACCTGACACAATAACACACAGAAAACAAGGCACTTATAATTGCCTTCATGAAGTTACAGTCGCAAACGGCTCTCTTTTGCACAATATTGCCGGGATGGAGCAGGGAACAGTCAACAGCAATCACCATCAGGGCATCAGGCAGATATCCGGCACACTGCTCCCCGCTGCGCTGAGCGCTGACGGACTCGTGGAGGCAGTCGTTCACCGTGAGCCCGAAGGCAGGTCTTTCTTTATGGGCGTGCAGTGGCATCCCGAACGGATGGATTTTCAGAATCCCTTTTCCGGTAAAATTGCCACTGCTTTTATCAATGCATCAAAAAAAATGAAAATTATAAGTGAAAATTTCGGAAACACCGGAAGTGAAAATGTCCGGATGTTCACCATTTCCAATGATCACGGACTGGTAATGAAACTGCTGAATTACGGAGGGATACTCGTAAGCCTTAAAGTTCCTGACAAAAACGGCAAAGCGGAGGACATTGTGCTGGGATTTGATTCCTTTGAAGGCTACAAAAAAAACACACCCTATTTCGGGGCATTGATCGGCCGGTACGCCAACCGCATTGCGAACGGCAGGTTTGAACTGGATGGAATCACCTTTTCGCTTGCGCAGAACAACGGGATAAACTCCCTGCATGGCGGAATAAAAGGTTTCGACAAAGTGATATGGGATGCCGTGCCGTATTATGATGATCAGGGAAACGGGTTATTATTAAGGTATATTTCGAAAGATATGGAAGAGGGGTATCCGGGTAACTTACAGGTTGAAGTTCTTTATCAACTGAGGCACAACAATGAACTATATATCAGATATATAGCCAAGACAGACAAGTCCACGCCGGTCAACCTGACACACCATAGCTATTTCAATCTTGGAGGCCCCGGGAGGGAAGATATCCTTGGACATCATCTGAGGATAAATGCTGACCGTTTCACAGCCGTTGACAGTGTGCTGATCCCGACCGGGGAGCTCAAAAGTGTTGAGGGGCAGATGGATTTCAGGGCGCTTTCTGCGGTGGGCAGCCGGATTGATCAGGTACAGGGCGGCTATGACCACAATTATGTCCTGAACAAAACCCCCGAAAACATGCCGGTTGCGGAGCTTTATGACCCTCTTTCCGGAAGGGTTATGGAAGTTTTCACCACTGAGCCGGGCATACAGTTTTATTCCGGAAATTTCCTGGACGGCAGCATCGAAGGGAAAAACGGTATCCGTTATCAGAAGCATCACGGGCTTTGTCTTGAAACCCAGCACTTTCCGGATTCACCCAATCAGCCTTCGTTTCCGAACACCCTGTTGAATCCGGGCGAAGTTTTTCGTTCCGAAACCATATACAGGTTTTCGGTCAGGTAAATTTCAATAAATCTCGGGCACAAAGGTCTGCTCGCCCATCGGAGTCCTGATGTAGGAGCTGAAATCTTTTCTTTCAGGAAGTTTAAGAGGCTCAGGGGGAATGTAATCATACGGTATCATGGAGAGGAGGTGGTTGATACAATTGAGCCGGGCCTTTTTTTTATCATCCGCATTGACCACGTACCAGGGCGACTGTTTGGTGTCGGTATATACAAACATATCGTCTTTTGCCCTTGAAAACTCATCCCAGAGTTCATACGATTTCAAATCCACATCGCTGAATTTCCATCTTTTGGCCGGGTTGCTGATCCTTGACCTGAACCTGCGCTCCTGTTCCTCTTTGCTTACCGAGAACCAGTATTTAATGAGGATGATCCCCGAGCGGATCAACATGCGTTCGAAGTTAGGGCATGCCCTGAGAAAATCCCAGTATTCCGTTTCGGTGCAAAATCCCATCACTTTTTCCACCACTCCCCTGTTGTACCAGCTCCTGTCGAAGAGGGTTATTTCACCTGCTGCCGGCAGATGGGCCACATAACGCTGGAAGTACCATTGTGTTCTCTCCCGTTCGGTGGGCTTTGACAGCGCCACGATCCTGCAAACCCTGGGATTTAATTTCTCTGTGATCCGTTTGATGGTGCCGCCTTTTCCTGCGGCATCCCTTCCTTCGAAGATCACCACCACTTTCAGGCCTTTTTCGCGGACCCACTCCTGCAATTTAACCAGTTCAAGCTGAAGACGTTCCAACTCAGAAGCATATTCTTTCTCATTCAGCTTCTGATTGTTTTTCTTTTCCGGATTACCCATGAGCTAATATTCTGGGTGTAAAAATAATAAATCAGATATTGAAAACGCCAATTTTTTTGACAGACTCACCTGTGCCCGGAGTAAAAAACTCAGGCTGCAGGCCTGTTTTGGCGGGATAATCATTTTTTATTTTATTCATCAGAGGAGATGCGGAATCTTTTTTCACAAAGGTAACAGTGCATCCCCCAAACCCTCCGCCGGTCATGCGTGAGCCTGCCACCCCTTCCGCCTGCAGAGCCATCTCAACAAGAAGGTCGAGTTCGGGGCATGAAACCTGATAATCCTCTTTCAGCGATTTGTGAGATTCGGACATCAGCCTTCCAAACCCTGCAATCTCTGAGGCCGGCAGATATTCAACCCCTTTTAAAACCCTTGCATTTTCGGTAACCACATGCCTCACCCTTTTGCGGAGAACCTCTTCGTTCAGGATTTCATCGACCCAGGGCAGATCGGATTCTTTCAGATTCCCTAAATAGTTGATTTTGTGATGCCTGCTGATGATTTCCACTGCCCTTTCACATTCGCTTCTTCTTTGGTTGTATCCTGAAGATGCCAGTTCCCTTTTTTTACCGGAATTGATGATCATCAAAGCGTAATCCTTCAGGATAAGAGGTACCATTTTGTATTCAAGTGTTTCGCAGTTGAGAAACAAGGCATGGTTCTTTTTTCCCGTACCCACAGCGAACTGATCCATGATGCCGCACTTCATCCCGACAAATTCATTTTCAGCATGCTGGCATAAACGGATGAGATCCATTGTGGATAAGCCAGCCAGGAGAATTTCATTCAAAGCAGTGGCCGTCACCATTTCGATGGAAGCCGAGGAGGACAGGCCGGCGTCATTGGGGATATCCCCGTAAAAGCACAACTCCATACCGGGAAGCTCAAAAGATCTTAAGGCAAACTCATTGAGAACACCCAACGGATAATTGACCCATGACAGAGTATAATTATCAAATGTTTTTCGAGGTTTTATTTCTGCTGGCCCCGGATAGTTCATTGAGACCATACGTATCCGGTCACTGCCGTTAAATCTTATCGCCAGCCACGTGCCGTATTCCAGGCTGCAGGGAAGCACAAAGCCTCCGTTATAGTCGGTATGCTCTCCGATCAGGTTGACCCTTCCCGGGGCAAAAAAAACATGCACTTCTCCCCCTGTTGTCCCAAAATTCTCCCTGAAGCCTGTTAACAGAACTTCAGTATTCTCATCCATATTTGACAAGTTTAGCGTCATCGTTTTGGACATTCAAATTTCCATATCAGATATATTGCTTCAATCATATCATCCTTACGGGTATTGTTATTTACTTCACAACAATCCTTTAACAGGATATGCTATCCCATCGTGCCTTTAATAAATCCCCCGTCAACGCTGATGGTCTGGCCTGTGATGTATCCCGAAAACGGGGAAAGCAACCAGGCAGCAAGCGAGCCGAAATCGTCCCTGTTGCCAAACCTGCCCATTTTGATCTCACTCTCAAATCTTTTTCTTGCTTCCTCAAGGGAAATATTCTCACTGGATGCCCTTTTTACAAAAAGACGTTCCACAGCAGGTGTATCATGAAATCCGGGCGCCAGTATATTCAATGTAACTCCCGAGGAGGCAATTTCCTGCGACAGTGTTTTCACAAATCCAACGACTGCAAGTCTCAGGGAATTGCTCAGGACGAGATTTTCCAGCGGTTGTTTCACTGAGGAACTTTCAATGAAAAGTATCCTGCCGTATTTTACTTCTAACATCGATGGCAGGAATGTCTTAACAAATTCAATCTTCCATCTGAGGAGTTCCCGGTAGCTTTTGTCCCAGGCTTCAAGGTTTGTTTCAAGGAATGATCCTGCCGGCGGTCCGGCG
This sequence comes from Bacteroidales bacterium, assembly GCA_016927695.1. Taxonomy (GTDB): domain Bacteria; phylum Bacteroidota; class Bacteroidia; order Bacteroidales; family JAFGHD01; genus JAFGHD01. Next base: position 1,698 of record JAFGME010000223.1, on the reverse strand, counting down.
GCATTTACCAGCAATCCATCCGGCCGGATGCCTTGGGCTGCTTTGCCGATAATTTCAATTGAACCCGGCACAAAAACATCTGCTTTGCAGGGAATTACCCTTTCAGGAAAGGCGGAATGCAGTGCAGATAATTTCTTTTCATCCCTGCCCACTGCAATAACCCCTGCCCCTTCCCTGAGCAATGCTGTGGCCACTCCTTTGCCGAGGCCGCTGGTAGCGCCGGTTACGATAAAATGTTTGTCTTTTAATTTCAGATCCATATTAAAATTGTGTTATAGGCCCCGCTGCCATCCCTCGCGAAGGATGCCGGGGAAAGGATGTTCAAGGGCAAAATCGATTTGTTTGGTGCTGTACATTTCACAAAAGGCGCAACAGTTCCAGGAGCAACCGGTTGTCACCTGCAATAACAGTGAATATGCCTCGCCGGGAGGCCTGAAGAGTGGTTCATCGTATTTCAGCAGGTCGTAATACATTTCAGTGTTCAAACGGATGATCAAAAACAAAATCCGGGCGGTATGAAGTGGTACTGTCGAGGCCCTGCAGCCATCCCTTGTGAAAACCATACTCATTGAAACAAGAAACGGCTTCCCGGTATTCTTCCTCAATCAAAGCCCTGCCAAGCAATTTATGCCCCAGCACACCTGGAACCGGGTAATACTGGGACATGAGCGAAATATGAATGTTGGGGGATATCTCCTCCGCAATGAACTTCAGGACACCACACGTATTTGACAAATGACCGGGAAGGACAAGATGTCTGATCACCAGGCCCTGCTGTGCATATCCCTTGTCGCTCACAATAAGGGTGGAACCTTTCTGCCGGTACATCTCCCTGAGGGCAGCAGAAGCAGTTTCGAAATACCCGGGCGCAGACGAATACTCCCTGGCAAGTTCATTCTCCGAATATTTGAAGTCAGGGAGGTAGACATCCACATAGTTTTCAATCATCCTGAGGGTTGCGACGCTATCGTAACCATTGCTGTTGTATACAACGACCGGCCTCCTTCCGCGGGCCTGCAACCCTTCTATAAGGCTGATCATTTGCGGAACCATATGCGATGGTGAGACAAAGCCAAGAGCTTCAGGGCCTGTGTCAAGCAAACGTATGATCTCGTCCGCGATCAATTCATTATCATCCAATTCAGATGAGATACTGGCCTTGTTATCGCTGATCTGATGGTTCTGGCAATAGATGCACTGCAGGTTGCAATGGCTGAAAAAGACATTGACAATTCCATAACTGCCCGAGATCACCGGTTCCTCGCCCCTGTGAATGCAGACGGAAGCCACGTTGAGGCCCTCATCGGTTCTGCAGTAGCCGGTCTTCCCATCAAAACGGTTCACCATGCAGTTTCTTGGGCAGATGGCACATTTTTCAAGCAGCTCTTTCAGTTCAGATCTCATCGGTTGTTTTTCCCGTTAATATTTCCGTCAAAATTAGCATCATAAACAGAATAAATGCAATTATCAACAGAAAGTTTTCCGGGTCTAAGCATGCATCTCCAGGCAGTGATTTAAGAAAAGAGAATACTCCCGTCTGCTCCCGCTATTGACTGATCCGGGCGGGCAGGGATTTTTAATTTACGAACTCGTAATCGTAATCGTAATCGCAATCGTAATCGAATGATCCGGCAGGATGTACCAGATTCTGCCCGGCAAATTTATCGCAGAGTTCCGCAGAGGTTCTTCGCTGAGTTT
>JAFGME010000222.1 GCA_016927695.1 Bacteroidales bacterium | reverse complement strand
CGTTGCCAGGAGGGCAACCTGCGACAGAGGACGGAGCGGTTGTGTTATTGTGAAAGATAAACAAATCCTGGTGACAGGATATGTAGGATCGCCCCGCGGCCTGCCCCATTGTGATGATGTGGGTCACCTGCTGAAAAAAATCATTCATGAAGACGGAACCATCAGCCATCACTGTGTCAGAACGGTGCATGCCGAGCAGAACGCCATCTGTCAGGCGGCCCGGTTAGGTATCGCGCTTGAAGGTTCCACCCTTTATTGCCGGATGACGCCGTGCCGTACCTGCGCCATGCTCATCATCAATTGCGGAATAAAAAGGGTGGTATGCGAAATGAAATATCATTCAGCCGCTGAATCGGAAGCCATGTTCAGGGATGCCGGCATCATTCTCGACTACTTTTCTGAAGAAGTGCTGGAGTACGGGGATCAGTAAAAGTTAGTCCCTGACTGTTTTGAAAATTGAATGGATATCGACAATGCCAAAAATCTGGGCAGCGGTCAGAAGAATGATCACAACAATCACCCAGCGCACGAAATTTGCGCCGCGTTGAACCGCCAGCCTCGATGCAATAAGAGCCCCGGCAACATTGCCAATGGAAAGCACCAACCCGTAATACAGGTGAAGCTGGTTGTGCAGGAAAAACACCACCAATATTGCCGGCGACCAGATCAATATGATCAGAACCTTAATGGCATTTGCCTTCACCAGATCATAACCGGCGCCCAGGACTATTCCGGCGAGGAGGGCATATCCTACCCCCATGTGAAGAAATCCTCCGTACACGCCGATGCAAAAGAAGAGTATCATCTGCCAGAAACTGACCGGTTTTTGCTGTAGTTCGGCTTTGCCTTTCAACCATCGCTGAGGCTTGTAAAAAAGAGTTACAATCATCACCAGCATCATGATGGCAATGGCTTTTTCAATTATATCCTTATTAAGGTCCACGGCTATCCAGGCCCCCACAACCGAGCCCGCCAGCGCCGGAAGGGCGAGCCGGAATCCCTTTTTGTGGTCCAATACCTTTTGCTGCCTGAAACTGCCCACTGCCGCAATATTTTGTATAAAAATGGCAATACGGTTTGTTCCGTTGGCAACATTGGCCGGTAATCCGAAAAACATCAGCAGCGACAAAGAAATTACAGATCCTCCGCCGGCAAGGGTATTGATAAATCCCACAAAAACCCCGGCCACAATCAGGATAACGATCTCCCATATATTCATATCTGTCATCAAAATTATGCTCATTTAAAAATTATCCGCTTAATATTGTCTTTTTCCCAACAATAACAACCGCCAGATACAATATGGCTGCCGATAGCGGAAGAGTAACATAAAACGGCGCTCCGTAAGCAGACGGTATTGTGCCCACAAAAACAGCCACGGTGCCAACCGTCAGGGCATAAGGAAGCTGAGTGCGCACATGATCAATATGGTTGCACGAACTTGCCAGAGAACTCAGGATGGTGGTGTCTGAAATCGGGGAACAGTGATCGCCTAATACCGAACCCGCAAGTACCGCCGATACTACATTATGGAATATCGACATGGAACGGTCATAGTCCAGCCCTGTTTCCCGGGCAATTAACCATGCCGAAGGCAGAAGCAAAGGATATAAAATGGCCATAGTACCCCATGAGCTTCCGGTGGAAAAGGACACAAATGCGGCCAGGATAAAAGTAATGGCAGGAATAAGATAGGGTGTGAGGTTCAGGGAAGTAAGCAGGCCCGAAATAAAATCTGCCGTATGCAGATCCTTGGTAATGAGCGCTATGCCCCATGCCATCACCAGAATAAGGATGGCCGTGACCATGGTTTTAAAGCCCGACACCAGGCTCTCCATACTTTCCCGGAGGGTCATGAGCCTTTGTGTCAGGGTGAGCAGCACCGCAACAATAATACCGGCCAGGGAAGACCAAAGAAGCGCCCTGAAGGAATCGGAATTCCCTATGATGGTTGAAATGTTTCTTGAAATCCCCGCTCCTTTATCCCAAACCGTTGTCTCCAGCCCCGTGATGACCAGACCGGTGATGGTACCCCCAATGACCACAAATACCGGAAGAGCTGCATTATACCACCTTTGTGACGCTTTTTTGTCAGGAACCCCGGTTTCATTCTCAATATCGCCATCCTGGCTTCTCCTTGCCCTGACTTCAGCCCTGAACATCGGCCCGAAATCCCTCCCTGTCATGATCAATATAAAAATGAAAATAAGGGTCAGGACAGGATAGAATGAATAGGATAATGAGTTGAGGAAAACGGTATAGGCCGACTCATTTAACCCAAGGGTTTTAATGCCATCCTGAATGTAACTGAGCTCAGCGCCGATCCAGGTGGTGACGAAGGCAATGGCAGCCACGGGAGCCGCTGTTGAATCCACTATGTAGCTGAGTTTTTCCCTGGATATCTTCAGCTTGTCAGTAACCGGACGCATGGTGTTTCCAACTACAAGGGTATTGGCATAATCATCAAAAAAAATGGCTATTCCCAAAAGCCAGGTAGTCAGTTGACCCGACCTTGCATTGCCGGCGAAAGCAGAAAGTTTATTAACCACACCCTTCATTCCGCCGTTGTCCGAAATCAAGGTCACCATGGCTCCGATCATCATGGAGAACACGCTGATGGATTGATGCGAGGAATCAAGAAGGGACTCCAGCACATAAGTATCGATGATGGCAAATATCCCATTGAACACTGCCAGAAAAAATCCCATACCCTGATAATACATAATGACCGAAGTCCCGATCAGCAGCCCGACAAAAAGAGCAGAGAAGACCTCCCTGAAAATCAGCGCCATCATAATGGCAATCAACGGAGGAAGAATGGACATCCAAAGGGGAACAGGGGACAGCTTTCTGCTCATTCTGAAATCACCCGAAACAATAACAAGGGTTTGATCCCCGCCGGGAACATATCTGACCTCTGCCTTATTATTTATGATTTCAGCAATAACAAGGGAGTCGTTGAGCATAACCGGCAGGTATTTTCCTCTGTCACCGGTCTGGCTTTCCTCACCCGTAACAGTAAACTGTATGGTAGTTGCTACATGTTGAACGATAATATCTTCAAAGTCCACTTTCAGGCTGTTCCGGTGCGGGAACAACAAGCTGTCATGCTCTTCCGCAACCAGCAATGGACCTGTTAAAAAAATCAAAGCCAGAGTCAGGAAGATAATAACGGCCGGTTTCCGGGGATCAATGCCTGATGTTGAGCGGAGCAATAGGGTCAGTTCATTTTAATTAAACAATCTGATGATATCATTGGCATTGGCAAAAATCAACAATGCAAATAAAATGATCATTCCGGTGATCTGCGCATATTCAAGGAACTTATCGCTGGGTTTACGCCGGGTAATGATCTCATAAGCCAGAAACAAAACATGTCCCCCGTCAAGGGCAGGTATGGGCAGCACATTCAGAATGGCCAGCATGATCGATAAAAAAGCAGTCAGCGTCCAGAAACTCTGCCAGTCCCATTCAGCGGGAAAAATATTGCCGATCGTGATGAAGCCTCCCACCGATTCGTACGCTTTCACTTCAGGTGAAAAAATAAGCCTGAGTTGCTTCAGGTAACTGCCAATGCCTGAATATGTACGTGCAACCCCAGCCGGGATGGCTTCAATCAGGGAATAATTTTTCTCCCTGAGTTCAAAATAGTGATCCAGGTCGGAATAGGGGTAAACGCCTATTAAACCTTCTTCCGGCACAGGGATATTAATCAACAAAGTATCACTTTCCCTGACCACGGTTATATCCACCGCCTGATTTTTAAATTTTGGAATTTGGGATCTGAATTCATCAAAATAACTGATGCTGAATTCATTCAACCCTATTATCTTATCTCCCTTCTGCATCCCTGCCTCTTTTGCAGGTGAATTGGGGGTGAATTTCTCTACTTCAAACGGGAACCTGATTGAAATAAACCCCGGGTTTCGCTGTTTAACAAGCCTGGAAAGAAAACCCTGCGGCACTTTTACATCCACAGGCTCTCCGTTCCGGATCACCTGGATGGAGGTGGCCTCATCAAGAATAAGCTTTTCAGGTATTTTATTGAAATTCTCAATCTTTTCTCCATCAATGCTTATGATATTATCACCATTACGCAATCCCAGATCCATCCCCAGCGAATCAACCGTAATTCCGAATTTCACGTTTTCTGTGGGTAAATATTGTTCGCCCCAGATAAACAACATTCCGATATAGATAAATATGGCAAGAAGGACATTCATTGTCACTCCGCCCAGCATGATGATAAGCCTTTGCCAGGCAGGTTTTGTCCTGAATTCCCATGGTTGCGGAGGTTTTTTCATTTGCTCCTTATCCATTGACTCATCAATCATGCCCGATATTTTCACATATCCTCCCAGGGGAAGCCATCCCATTCCATATTCCGTTCCCCTGAAATTATATTTGAACAGGGAGAACCAGGGATTAAAGAACAGGTAGAACTTTTCCACACGGGTTTTGAAAACCTTAGCTGCAATGAAATGACCAAATTCGTGAATGATCACGAGTATAGACAAACTCATCAGAAATTGCAGGATTTTTATTAACACTTCCATTGATTAAAATTTATCTGTATTGAATATAAGCACATTAACTACCTGTAAATGAATGCATCAATCACCTCTCCGGCTCTGACCCGGGCCAGTTTATCGGTCGAAATCAAATCTTCAATATCCGGCTTCCGGATATAATCGGTTCTGTTCAGGCAGGTTTCGACGGTCCTGCCGATATCCAGAAACCCGATTTTACCATCAAGGAAAGCCTTCACTGCTATTTCATTTGCAGCATTCAGAACACATGGTGCATTGCCTCCCCTTTCAAGCGCCTCAACAGCCAGTGCAAGATTACGAAATTTTTTTGTATCAGGAGGTTCAAAGGTAAGAGTCAAAGGTTTTTCAAAACTTACCTCCGGAATTCCACTGGCAGTTCTCTCAGGATAATTCAGCGCATAGTGGATGGCAAGTCTCATATCAGGTGGACTTAGTTGTGCTTTCACCGAACCGTCAACAAACTGAACCATTGAATGCACTACCGATTCAGGGTGGATCACAACCCGGATATTTTCCGGTTCAACACCAAACAACCATCTTGCCTCAATTATCTCAAGCCCTTTGTTCATAAGAGTTGCAGAATCCACGGTGATCTTGGGTCCCATCTGCCAGGTAGGATGGGCAAGGGCTTCTTCCCTGGTCACATGTTCGAGGTAATCAGCGCTTCGGCCCCGGAACGGCCCTCCTGATGCAGTAAGATACAACCTTTTGACAGAACTTTTTTGCTCACCCTGTAAACACTGAAATATGGCAGAATGCTCCGAATCAACCGGAATAATGGAAGATCCAAACTTTTCCTTCATCCCCGTGATCAACTCACCGGCTACCACCAGGGATTCTTTGTTTGCCAGGCAAATATCCATGCCGCACTCTATTCCTGTCAGGGTGGGAAGCAATCCTGCAAACCCCACCAAAGCATTCAATACAATCCCGGGCTGAAAATCACGAAGCGCTTCCGACAGCGCTTTATGACCCCCATAAATGCGGATGCCCGTTCCTTTCAACAAAGACGTCACCTCATCCAACAGGTTTTCTTTCACAATGACAACCGCTTCAGGTTTATAATGAAGCGCCTGACGAACCAAAAGCATGCTGTTGCTCTCTGCAGTAAGGATTTGTACCCGGAATTTTCCGGGATTGCGGTCGATCACGTCAAGGGATTGCTGCCCGATGGACCCTGTTGAACCTAAAATGGCAAGTTTTCTTTCCATTAAAACCGAATTAAAATGCAATATAGTCCCTGGGGTTCACAGGAGCTCCTTTATACCATAATTCAAAATGCAAATGGGGTCCGGTTGACAGCTCTCCCGAATTTCCAACAATGGCTATCGGCTCCCCCGCCTTTACATAACTTCCTTCGCTTTTCAGCAATACCGAATTATGCTTGTAAACAGATATAAAATTATCCTGATGCTGAATGCTGATGGTATAACCGGTGGCTACCGTCCAATCGGCAAAAATCACTGTGCCGTCAAGAGTGGCTTTAACAGCTTCATTATCTTTTGCAACGATATCTATCCCGAAATGCTTTGCACCCGCATTGAACTCATTGGTAATAACCCCCTCAAGTGGCAGAAAAAAAAACAAACTTCCAAGATGAGACACCCTTGATAATACATATTCTTCATTTTCAGGATAGTATAATGAAAATGCTGCATCCCTATCGTACTCCGACCTGAGAATTGAATCCTCAATGGATCTGAAGTAACCTGTTTCCTGCGTATCAGGAATCCCTTCTCCCAGTCCGGAACTCGAATCCACCACTATCTCCTTTCCCTCAAGTATCGCCCTCAGGTTGTTCAAAAATAAGTTTTTTCTTGCAAAATCGATTTCAAGCGAATCCACCTTCTGCCTGAGTCGCAACACCTCACGCTGCAGTGAAACATCAGTATAACCTGGGATATATTCCCTTAACGGGGTAAATGCTATGACAAAAGTCGTCAGGATGATCAGAAAAATCACTATACTCCCTCCCAGGATAAGTACATTAAGTCTGGAAAGCAGGAAAGAAAGCTTTTCTTCATAAGTGTCGGCGTTCATTATCACCAGCTTATACTTGTTCTTCAGTTTTCTGACCCAATACTTTTTTTCCTTTTTCTTCCGATCGACAACCATCCGTTATGAAATATAATTCATGCAAAAGTACAAAGTCTTTTCTGATCTCTGTGTAAAGTGGTCAGAGTCAAAAGTTAACTTTTGTTAAACCATCACATTTGACATCAGACAACGATCCCGAATGAAAGGATTGTATGTTCGGGTTGGTTTTTCGGAAAATTAAAATAATTTTGCAAATTATCAGTTAATACCTTGAATCTGTTATAGTATTGATATATTGTGATAAATCCTGTCAGTAGATTGGCGAAGGTCCCTGGAGTTTTTATAGTTTTGCTTGCCATTGCAGGGCTGGG